>NZ_PSVN01000025.1:0-28802 GCF_002932235.1 Rathayibacter sp. AY1E3 | reverse complement strand
GCCCCCGGGTCGAGCACCAGGCCGCTCCCCGCGTCGTAGAAGACCCTCCCACCCGCTTGCATGGAGACACCGACCGACGACACGAGAGGGACAGTCATGACTCCGGAATCCCCCGAGCAGACACCGCCCGGCACCGAGGCCGAGCTGACGCCGAAGGCCGACCACGGCGAGACCACCTACCGCGGCACCGGCCGCCTCAGCGGCAAGGTCGCCCTCATCACGGGCGGCGACAGCGGCATCGGCAAGGCCGTCGCGATCGCGTTCGCGCGCGAGGGCGCCGACGTCGCGATCTCGTACCTCGACGAGCACGACGACGCCGAGGACACCGCCAAGTGGGTCCGGGAGGCCGGCCGCGAGGCGCTGCTCCTCCCCGGCGACCTGCAGGACCCGGCGCACTGCCGCGCCGTCGTCACCGAGACCGTCGAGCGCTTCGGCCACCTCGAGGTGCTCGTCAGCAACGCCGCCTTCCAGATGAGCCGCGAGAGCGTCACCGACATCCCGGACGAGGAGTGGGACCGCACGATCGCGACGAACATCAGCGCCTACTTCCACCTCGTGAAGTCGGCGCTGCCCCACCTGAAGGAGGGCGCGTCGATCATCGCGACGAGCTCGGTGCAGTCCGACCAGCCGTCGTACCAGCTGCTTCCCTACGCCGCCACGAAGTCGGCGATCCTCAGCCTCACCGCCTCGTTCGCGCAGGCGCTCGGCGAGAAGGGCATCCGCGCCAACTCGGTCGCGCCCGGCCCGATCTGGACGCCGCTGATCCCCTCGACCATGCCGGAGGAGGCCGTCGCCGAGTTCGGCGAGCAGGTCCCGCTGGGCCGCCCCGGGCAGCCGGCCGAGGTGGCCCCCGCCTACGTCCTCCTCGCCTCCGACGAGGCGAGCTACATCAGCGGGTCGACGATCGCCGTCACCGGCGGGAAGCCGATCCTCTGATCACGCTCCAGGGCACCGCTCACCCGCAGGATTCCGCGATAGGTTCCTGCGGGTGAGTGTCCACATCCGCAGCATCGAGACGGCGGTGCCGACCACGGTCCTGCGTCAGTCCGAGGTGCGCGACCTCTTCGCGTCCCAGCCCGCGATGACCCGGCTCGGGTCCCGCCTGATCGGCGCGGCCTTCGACGCGTCCGGGATCGACACCCGCAGCACGGTGGTCGACGAGCTCGACCGGGTCGAGCGGGAGGGTGCGAGCGTCTTCTACGACGCGGGGAGCGGCCTGGTGCTCGACCCGGGGACGGCCGCGCGCAACGCCGTCTACACCGAGCGCGCTCCCGAGCTCTTCACGGAGGCGGCCCGCCGCGCCCTCGCGTCCGCGTCGATGACCCCCGAGGACGTCACCCACGTGGTGACGGTCTCCTGCACCGGCTTCTACGCCCCGGGGCCCGACTACCAGCTGGTCCGCCGCCTCGGCCTCGCGCCCTCGACGCAGCGCTTCCACCTCGGCTTCATGGGCTGCTACGGCGCCTTCCCCGGCCTGCGCGCCGCCCGCCAGTTCTGCGAGGCCGACCCGGAGGCGGTCGTCCTCGTCGTCGCGGTCGAGCTGTGCACCATCCACCTCACGAGCTCCAACGACCCGGAGCAGATCGTCGCGACCTCCGTCTTCGCCGACGGCGGTGCGGCGGCCGTCGTCACCGCCCGCGAGGCCGCGCCCGGCACCCCGGTGCTCGAGCTCGACGCGCTCGCCACGACGCTCACCGACGAGGGCGAGACCGAGATGGCGTGGACGATCGGCGACCACGGCTTCTCGATGCGGCTGAGCACCTACGTGCCCTCGATCATCGGAGCGAACATCGAGGCGGCCGTCGCCCCGCTGCTGGCCGGCGCCGAGGTCGAGCGGAGCGACGTGCAGCGCTGGGCGATCCACCCCGGCGGCCGCAGCATCCTCGACAAGGTGCAGGCCTCGCTCGCCCTCAGCGACGAGCAGCTGGCCCCGTCGCGCGAGGTGCTGCGGACCAACGGCAACATGTCGAGCGCGACCGTCCTCTTCATCCTGCGGCGCCTGCTGCACGGCGAGGCGGCCGACGGCGAGCGGATCGGCGCGATGGCGTTCGGCCCCGGCCTCACCGTCGAGCTCGCGCTGCTCACCAAGCGGGGCGGGGAGTGACTCCGCGAGCCCCTCTCGCGCCGGACCTGCGCCACCGCGAGGTCTCCGAGCAGGAGCTGATGGACGACCCGGACTGCGACCGCACCCTGCTCGACGCCACCTACGCCCGCTTCGGCACCGTTAACCGGCTGGTCTCGGGGTGGCGCGGCCTCTACCGCTCGCGCCTGCGTCCGCTGCTGCGGCCCGACGAGCCGTTCCGCCTGCTCGACATCGGCTCCGGAGGCGGCGACGTCGCCCGCTCCCTCGCCGGCTGGGCCCGCGAGGACGGCCTCCGCCTGGCGATCACCGCTGTCGATCCGGACGAGCGCGCCTCCGCGTTCGCCACGTCGACGCCGGCGCCGCCCGGAGTCGAGTTCCGCCGCGCGAGCAGCGCCGACCTGGTCGCCGAGGGCGAGCACTTCGACCTGGTGACCTCCAACCACGTGCTGCACCACCTGTCGCCGGAGTCGCTCGCCGACCTGCTCGCCGACAGCGAGCGCCTGGCCCCGCGCGCCCTCCACAACGACATCGAGCGCTCGCGGCTGGCCTACACGGCCTACCTGCTGGCCACACGACCGATCGCGGCCGGCTCGTTCCTCCACTACGACGGGTCGCTGTCGGTGCGGCGCAGCTTCACCGCCGCCGAGCTGCGCGCGGTGGCGCCCGAGGGGTGGCGGGTCGAGCGCGCGGCGCCCTACCGGCTGCTGCTCGCGCGGGGCGAGGTGTGAGGACGCGGCGGAGGGTGAGCGCTTCCGGTCCGCTCTGGCTGCGCGCCGCCGCTGTCAGCTACTCCGCCAACTGCGCCCTCGGCACCGCCGTCGCCACCGGCGCTCTCCGCACGGGCCGCTGGCACTGGATCCATCACGCGCTCTACATCTGCACGTCGACGCTCACCGCTCTGGCCTGGGCGACGCTGCGACGGTCGGACACCCGCGCCGCGTCCGCGCTGGCTCCCGCCGCCGTCCCGCTGGCGGTGATCCCCTTCGCGGGGACGCACGGACGTCGGCACCCGGCGATCGCGCTGGCGGCGGCTCCGTTCGTGCTCGCCGCTCTCGGGCGGACGCGGCGGCCGGCGCGGCGCCGAGGAGTGCTCCAGCGTCTCAGGGCCGGGTCAGCCCTGCGCTGACGCGCCCCGGCTTCTAGCGCGGGGGCTCGACGTCGCGGTCGGGGTCGGAGCGGTAGGAGCGCAGCGCCTGCCAGCCGGCGATCGCGAGGATCAGCGCGCCGCAGAGCATCGTCAGCAGGTTCGGCACCGAGAAGCCGCTGCCCACGACCGAGTTGATGCCCGCGCCGAGCACGAACACACCTCCGAGAAGGTAGAAGATGACCCTCGTCTTCACCGTTCCACCGCTTCCCTCGAGCCTGCACAGGACCCTCGATGCTACCGCGCGCGCCCCGGGCCGCCGCCGCTCCCCCTCTGCGCGATCGATCGGGGCAGGATCGAGGCATGGAGTTCCTCGATGTCGTCCGGCGCCGGAAGACCACCAACGGCGCGTTCCTGCCCGACCCCGTCTCCGAGGAGCACCAGCGGCTCCTGATGGAGGTGGCCGGCCGGGCGCCCTCGCAGCTCAACAGCCAGCCGTGGCGGTTCGTGCTCGTCGAGGAGCGCGAGACGATCGACCGGATCGCCGCGATCAGCGGCGAGAGCATGACCACCGCGATGTCGAACGGCACGTTCTTCGAGCGCTACAAGCCCTACTTCCGCTTCAGCAGCGAGGAGATGGAGCGGCGGCGCGACGGGATGCTGTTCGACAAGCTGCCGGCTCCGCTCCGCCCCTTCACGAAGCAGGTCTTCACGAAGCGCGGGCAGTTCCTGATGAACTCCCTCCGCGTCCCGCAGACGCTCGGCGAGGAGAACCGCCGGCTCGTCGCGGGATCGCCGCTGCTGCTCGGCGTGATGCTCGACCGCTCCGAGTACCGGCCGGGCGAGCTCTCCTCCTTCTACTCGGTGTTCAGCATGGGCGCCGCGATGGAGAACGTCTGGCTGAGCACGGTCGAGCTGGGGATGGGGATCCAGTTCGTGTCGTTCCCGATGGAGGTGCCGGGAGCGTGGGCGCGGATCGAGTCGCTGCTCGCCGTGCCCGACGAGCTGGAGCTGATGGCGGTGTACCGGCTCGGCTACCTGCCTCCGGAGCAGCGGCGGCCGGCGATCGACTGGTCCTCGCACCAGCGGAAGCTTCCGTCGCAGTACGTCTTCCGCGGCACCTGCGCGACTCCGCAGGAGGGGTGGGACGCGCCGGCCGGGCCGTGACGGGATCCTGAGCGGCGCGGCCGGCAGCCGGAGGTGCCCGCGCTCGCTCCCGGGCCGGCCCCGGCCGACGGGAGATCCGCGACGGAGCATCGACTCTCGCTACATGCGTCGGCTAACGTGGCGCCCAGCACGCCCGGCAGTGCTACGTCCCGTCCGCGGGACTGTCAATGGGGGTCCGGCGTGTCTCCCGCCCGATTCCCCGCACCGGGGTCCGAGCGGATACCGTCCCCCGAGGAGCCGTCCGCCAGGGCCGGCCCGATGAACGAAGGGGGCCCGTGGCCACGCTCATCTACGGACCGCAGAACCTCGAGATCGAATTCGAGGAGCGCGTCCTCGCGCACCTGAAGGTCGCCGTCCTCTCGAAGCTGCGTCGCAACGAAGCCTTCTCGCTCTCGTGGATGGAGGACGCCTCCACCGGACACGGCCGGAGCTCCGTCTGGCTGCACCCGTCGGTGCCGCTGCACTTCCGCTTCACCGAGGCGCACCAGCCCAAGCTCAACCGCGCGTGGATCGAGCAGATGCTCAGCGTCGCCAGCATGCACGGCGAGCTCTCGGTCCTGCCGGAGCCCGAGGAGCAGCGCCAGGGCTCCTGAGCTCCGCCGCTCCTTGGCCCCGCTGCCCCCTGATCGCACGGCCGTCAACCCCGTCCCCTCTGCGGGGGACGCGAAGTACCGTCGAGAAGACGTCCCCGGAACCATCGGCGGACGTCGACGGACGGAGACGACCATGACGGACACCGCGCGAGCAACCGGCCTGCCCACCCTCACCCCGGTGCGGACGCTCCGCAAGGAGCAGCCGATCGAGCCGCGCCGCGTGCCGGACTCCGTCTCCGTCGGCTCCCAGCCGGTCATCGGCTGCCGGATCGACGTGAGCGGCCGCTCCTTCGTCGTCGAGCTCGACATGGCCGGCATCTTCTTGCGCCAGGTGCGCCGGAGCCTGCGCGAGGGCGAGGGCGGCCTCGTGCTGCTGCGTCACGTCGACGGGATCGAGATGATCCCGTTCTCGCGCGCGACGCCGTTCGACGTCTCGGACATCGTCTGCCCCGAGGGCGTCGAGCCCGCGGACGCCCGCTCGGCCCTGGGGCTCCGCGACCGCTGATCCGCGACGGGCGGCGTGCTCCGCCCCGCGCCCGCCGCTGAGCGGGATCAGGCGGGGAGCGACGCCTCGATCAGGTCGACGATCCGCGGGTCGTCGGGCTCGACCGTCGGGCGGAACCGGTGGACCGTGCCGTCGGCCGTGATCAGGAACTTCTCGAAGTTCCACTTCACCCGGCCGGCCTTGCCGTTCTCGTCCTCCGCCTTGGTGAGCTCCGCGTAGAGCGGGTGCGCCGAGCGGCCGTTGACGCGGACCTTCTCGAACATCGGGAAGGTGACCCCCCAGGTCGTCGAGCAGTACGCCTTGATCTTGTCCTCGTCGCTCAGCTCCTGGAGGAACTGGTTGCTCGGGAAGCCGAGGACCGTGAATCCGCGCTCCCCGTAGCTCTTCTGCAGGGCCTCGAGCTTCTCGTACTGCGGGGCGAGGCCGCAGCGGGAGGCGACGTTGACGATCAGCCGCACGGGCGGGTAGTCGGCGAGGGTCGACGTGGTGCCGTCGATCGTGGTGAGGGGGATGTCGGCGATCGTGTCGGGCACGGAGGGCTCCTTCGGACGTGGTGCGTCGACGCTACTCCCCGCCGCCGAGGGAACCCCGAGTCGTGGAGGCGGCTCGCTGCGGGTTCCCGCGACGGTCCGGGGTTCCCTCGGCGCGCACCTGCCTCCACCATGGGGGGATGGCCGCCTCGCAGCAGATCGTCTCGGTCGGCGGGCGGAGGCTGCGGCTGACGAACCTCGACAAGGTCGTCTACCCGGAGACGGGCTTCACCAAGGCCGACGTGCTCTCCTACTACGCCTCCGTCGCCTCCGCGATGCTGCCCCATCTCGCGCGCCGCCCGGTCACCCGGAAGCGCTGGGTCGACGGAGTGGGCACCGCCGAGCATCCGGGCGAGGTCTTCTTCGAGAAGAACCTCCCCTCCTCCGCCCCCTACTGGCTGAGCCGGACCCGGCTCGCGCACTCGTCGCGCGACGTCGAGTACCCGCTGGTCGACGACGTCGCCGGGCTCACCTGGCTGGCGCAGCAGGCGGCGCTCGAGCTGCACGTCCCGCAGTGGCGGGTGGGCTCCGACGGCGAGCGCCGTCCGCCCGACCGCCTCGTGCTCGACCTCGACCCGGGCGAGGGGGCGGGCCTCGCCGAGTGCGCCGAGGTCGCGTTCCTCGCCCGCGACCTGCTGGAGGGGATGGGGCTGGCTCCGCTGCCGGTGACCAGCGGGAGCAAGGGGATCCACCTCTACTGCCCGCTGGACGCCTCCGCCTCCAGCGACCAGATCTCGGCGGTCGCGCACGAGCTGGCGCGCGCGCTCGAGTCGGACCACCGCGACCTCGTCGTCTCGGACATGAAGAAGACCCTGCGCGAGGGCAAGGTCCTCGTCGACTGGAGCCAGAACAGCGCGGCGAAGACGACCATCGCCCCCTACTCCCTCCGGGGGCGCCTCCGGCCGGCCGCCGCCGCGCCCCGCACGTGGGAGGAGCTGGGTGCCGACAACCTGCGCCATTTGTCGTCCGACGAGGTGGTGGAGCGGCTGCGGAGCGACGGCGACCTCCTCCGCCCGCTGCTCGCCGCCCGGGGTGCCGGGCTCGAGCCGACCCCGGAGCGGATGGCGGGCTTCGCCGCGACGGACGCCTCCTCCGACCGCCTGGCGACCTACCGCAGCATGCGCGACGCGTCGAAGACGCCGGAGCCGGTGCCCGAGGCGGGGTCCGCGGGCATCTCCTCGGGCGACTCCTTCGTCATCCAGGAGCACCACGCGCGGCGCCTGCACTACGACTTCCGGCTCGAGCACGACGGCGTCCTGGTCAGCTGGGCGGTGCCGAAGGGCCCGCCGCTGGAGGGCGACCCGAACCGGCTCGCGGTGCAGACCGAGGACCACCCCCTCGAGTACGCGACCTTCGAGGGCACGATCCCGGTCGGCGAGTACGGCGGCGGCGAGGTGCGCATCTGGGACGAGGGCACCTACGCGCTCGAGAAGTGGCGCGAGGGGAAGGAGGTGATCGCGGTGCTGACCGGCCGCCCCGACGGCGGGCTCGGCGGCGAGCCCCGTCGCTACGCCCTGCTGCACACGGGCTCGAGGGAGGGCGCCGAGAAGAACTGGCTCCTGCACCTGATGGCGCCGGGTCCCGCTCACGGGCACGGGACGCAGCGACGGGGCCGGGCGGCCGCGTCCGCCGCGTCGCCCGCTCCCCGCCCCGCACCCTCCGCCGACCGCCCGGCCGAGGACTCCGCCCCGCGCCGCCACCGCCCCATGCTCGCCACGGCCGGACGCCGCGGCGACGTGGACCCGGGGGCCGCGATCGAGATGAAGTGGGACGGCTACCGCGCTCTCGTGCGGGTGCAGGGCGGCACCGCGACCCTCACGAGCCGCAACGGCAACGACCTGACCGCGGCGTTCCCCGACCTGCTCGCCCCGCTCGCCGAGGCCGCCGCCGACGCCGTGCTCGACGGCGAGATCGTCGCCCTCGACGCTCGCGGGCGCCCCGACTTCGGCGCCCTGCAGACCCGCGGCGGGCTGACGAAGCCGCGCGAGATCGAGGCGGCCGCCCGGTCCACTTCGGTGCACCTGATGGTCTTCGACCTGCTCGAGCGCGCAGGAGAGGACCTGACCGGGAGCGACTACGACACCCGTCGCTCGGCACTGGTCGACCTCGTCGCCGAGAACGAGCGCGTGCACGTCCCGTCCGTGTTCGACGGCGACCTGGAGGAGGCGATGGCCACCAGCCGCACCCTCGGCCTCGAGGGCGTGGTCGCCAAGCGCCGCGACTCGCGCTACCAGGAGGGCAGCCGCTCGCGCGACTGGATCAAGCTCACCCACCACCGGCTGCAGGAGGTCGTGATCGTGGGCTGGCGCGAGGGCGAGGTCGGCCTCCAGGGGTCGGTCGGGGCGCTGCTGACCGCGATCCCCGGCGAGGACGGGCTCGCGTACTCCGGCCGTGTGGGCACCGGCTTCAGCGACCGCGAGCGCCGCGGCCTGGTCGACCGCCTGGCCGAGCACGCCACCGAGGAGCCCGCCGTCTCCGTCCCTCCGCTCGAGTCGCGCGGCGTGCACTGGGTGTCGCCCGTCCTGGTCGGCGAGGTCCGCTACCGCGAGCGCACCGCCTCCGGCACCCTCCGCCAGCCGGTCTGGCGCGGCTGGCGCGCCGACAAGGCCGCCGAGGACGTCCGCGTGGAGGAGCCGGGCAGCTGACCCTCCGGTCTTCCGACTGCGAGGCCCGGCATCGCCGCTCGCGCCGCCGATCCGCTGCGGCCCCGGGTACCTCAGTCCAGGCGCACCCCGCGCAGCAGGAGGAGGGTCGCGCCGACCGCGGCACCGGTGCCGATGAGGACACCGCCCGCTCCGGCCGCTGCCGCGAGGACGCCGAGGAGGCTGGGCAGGGCGATCAGCCCGAGGCGGTTCCCGGCTAGGCGCAGCGCGAGGGCGCGGCCGTGGCGGTCGGCGGGGGTCCGCTCGATCAGCCACGACATCGTGATGGGCTGGCCGATCCCGAGGCCCAGGCCGAGGGCGGCGACCGCGACGAAGAGGAGCACGGTCGGCGCGGGCAGGGCGATCAGCACCAGGCAGAGCGCCGAGATCAGGATGCCGCCCACCATCACCCGGGTGCGCCCGAGCCGGGCGGTGGCCGCGCCGAGGAGGAGCCGCGAGGCCATCGACGCGAGCGCGCGCACGGTGAGCAGGGCTCCGACGACGCCGGCCGGGAGCCCGCGCTCGGCGCCGAGGGCGGGGAGGTAGACGACGGTCAGGTCGACGGCGGCGACGACGGTCGCGCTGGTCAGCAGGGCGCGCGCGAGGCCCGGCACCCGGAGGAGACCGAGCGTCGAGCCCGGAGCCGCCGCCCCTTCCGCCGCGGGTCCGCGCGGGGACGGGCTGCGGATCCCCGCCGTCGAGACGAGCAGCAGCACCGCGAGGATCCCGCCCACGAGGAACAGCGGCGCCGGGTCGGGCCGCACCGAGCCGCCCGCGAGCACCGGGATGAATGCGGGCCCGATCGCCTGCCCGAGCGACGCGGCGAACGTGTAGTAGCCGAAGCGGCTGTCGAGCCGCGTCCCTCCGGTGCCGCCCGCGACGACGGTCTGCTGCCCGACCACGCAGCCCAGGTGCCCCGCGCCGAGCAGGGCGATGCCGAGGAGCAGCCCCGCGACGCTCCCGCCCGCCAGGAGCAGCACCGCGGCCGCTCCCACCGCGACGAGCGAGCCGACGGCCATCACGGCCCGGGCGCCGACCCGGTCGACCAGCCCGCCCACCGGCAGCGCGATCAGCAGCGGCACCAGCGCGAACGAGGCGCCGAGCGCCCCGAGCGCCCAGGCCGGCACGTCGAGCCGGATCGCCTGGTAGACGGCGGCCGGCCGGAGCAGGAACGCGACGGCCTGGATGAGCACGGCGTGCGCGAGCAGGGACGGAGTCGCCAGGCGGTTCCGCACGCGCGCTCCTTCCCGCGGCGCTCGGCCGAGCACCCGCTCCCCCATCCTCCTCCCGGTGCCGCCGCCGAGTCGCCCGGAAAGGATCGTCCTGCCCCCTCGAGAACGGGCCTTCTCGTGCGACTCAGCCCCGCGGCGGCGGCGAGGGGAGCGCGTGCGCGGGCAGGGTGCCGAGGCGGTGCCGGCCGCGGAGGAGGAACCAGGCCAGGCCGATCCCGACGACCGCGGCGATCACGACGACCGCGCTCCAGCGCAGCTCCTCCCCGTAGACCTCGACGCGCGGCCACGCGAGGTCGACCGTCATCGCCGCGCCCCAGAGCACCGCGACGACGTTCACCGGCAGGCCCGCGCGGCCGAGCGAGAAGCGCCCGGGCGCGGCTGCGGGCCACCGGCCGCGGAGCCGGGCGATCAGCAGCGGCACCGTCACCAGCAGGTAGGCGAGGTAGATCAGGATGACCGCCACGCTCGTCACGGCCGTGAAGATCGCCGGCGTCCCGATGTTCACGACCAGGATCAGCACCGCGAGCACCTCCACGACCAGCGCCGGCGCCACCGGTGTCCCGCGCCGCGGGTCGACGCGGGCGAGCACGCGGCTGCCGGGCAGGGCGTTGTCGCGGGCCATCGCGAAGATCAGTCGGATGGCCGCCGTGTGCACCGCCAGCGCGCACACCGTGATCGCGACGACCACGCAGAGCAGGAGGACCGATCCGAGGGGGCCGCCGAGCACCTGCAGCACGATCCGCTGCAGCCCGCCCGACGCCTGCCCGAGCGCCGGGTCGGCGAGGTCGGGCGCCGAGAGGATCCCCAGCAGCAGGATGAGGCCGCCGAGGACGAAGGAGGCGGTCACCGCCCGCAGGATCGCCGTCGGCGCGGTCCGGCGCGGATCGACCGTCTCCTCGCCGAGCGAACCCGCGGTGTCGAACCCGTACATCACGTACGCCGACGCGATCGCGGCGATGAGGAACGCGCCGGCGTACCCGCCCGGCGTGCTCCCGCCGTAGTCGCTGGTGTCGAGCAGCACGGTCGGCGGATGCACCACGTTCACCGCGAGCACCGCCACCAGCAGCACCGCCGCGACGAGCTCGATCAGCACGCCGACGCTGTTGATCCGGGCCATCAGGCGCACGCCGCGCGCGTTGACCGCGGTGGTGAACGCGATCAGCAGCGCTCCCCAGACCACCGCGCTCACCCCCGCGGAGCCGCCGAGCTGGAACCCGCTCCAGATCTGCGGGAGCGTCGCCTGGTACGCCAGCACGACGGCCGCGAGCGTGACCACGGACGCGGTGGCCATCAGCCAGCCCGCCAGCCAGCTCACCGTCGGCCCGGCGAGGCGCTTGCTCCAGTTGTAGACGGAGCCGGCGACCGGGTAGCGGGCGGCGAGCTCGGCGAAGCACAGCGCGACCATGAGCTGCCCGGTGAACACGATCGGCCAGGACCACCAGTAGGCGGGACCGCCGAGCGCGAAGCCGAAGGAGAAGAGCTGGAACGTGCCGGTCAGGATCGAGATGTAGCTCACGCCTGCGGCGAAGCTGCCGAAGCGGCCGATGCCGCGGGTGAGGGAGGGGCGGTACCCGAACTCAGCGGTCCCGTCGTCGACGTCCTCGGTGGTGCTCATCGGGCTCCCCCTCGCGGGCGCGCTCGTCGCACCGAGGTCAGGATGCCAGCCGCCGCCCGGCCGCACGACTCCCCCGTCCCGGGCGTCCGCCGGCGGGTGCTCAGCGCCCGCCCCGCTCCCGGTGCACAGGACTCGGGCGGCCCCCGCGGACGGGAGCGGCGTCAGCCGTGCGCCGCGAGCCGGGTGCGCTGGGGCACCAGGAGCTCGAGCAGCTCCTCGACCCCGTCGACCCGCTGCGGCTCGACCGGGTGCCCGGGTCCGCACGGCTTGTAGGCGGGCGGATCCACGTTCAGGACGTGCCCGACGGGCCGCCCCTTCTCCCAGACCGTGAGGAGGAAGGCCCCGTCCCGCTCGTCCGGGGCGCCGATCTCGAAGACCCGGCCGCGCACGATGGCGCACTGCGGCTCCTTGCGCGCGAGGCGCACCCAGAAGGGATGGTCTCCGGTCATGGTGTCCGTCCTCCCCGGCCGACCCGCGGCCGTGCCCGTAGCGGTCGACCGGTGATCGTGTCGTCGGCGACCCGCAGGGCCACGGTACGTCCGCCTCCCCTCAGCCGATCAGGGGGTTCACTGCGGAGCCTCGCAGTGGTAGCGGACGCCGGACGCATCCGGGTCCGCACCACGGGGAACCACTCACTGCTCGTAGGAGTCCTCGTAGTCGGCACCACTGGTCAGCTCGCCGTCGCCGGGCTGCACGGGATGCTCGCCGGTGAGCGCGTCGATCCGCTCGCGCAGCCGTGCCACCTCCGCCGCGTTGTCCGGCTCGGGCAGGTCGCTCGGCGTGGTCTCGACGATGAGGGCGGCCGCGGCGTTCTCGAGGAAAGTGGCGTCGACCGTCCCGCCGTCCGCGCCGATCCCCGTGTACTCGACGGTGTCGGCCGCGCCCTTCGAGGCGAGGGCGACGGCGTACTCGACGAGTGCGTCGGCCGCCTCGTCCCCCACGAGGATCGTCTTGTCGGCGAAGAGGATGTGCTTCATGCCGTCCATGCTCGGCAGCGCCGGCTGCGTGGCGGGAGGAAGTTAACAGAGGACCGCCGCTGACGGAAGACCTGGACAGATCGAGCAGAGAATGGCAGGCCGGGTTGTCGGATCCCTCCGGTCTGCGGAAGGGTGGTGGCAACGGCGGGCGCCTGCCGGCCGGAGATCAGGGGCTGGAGACGCCGATGGGGAAGCTGCACTACGACGGGACCGTCGAGATCGACTTCGAGGACCGCGTGCTCGCGCACCTGCAGATCGTCATCACCGCGAAGCTGCGCCGCAACGAGTCGTTCCTGCTCAGCTGGCGCGACGACCACAGCATGGGCGACGGCCGCAGCGCGATCTGGATCCACCCCTCCCACGCGCTCCGCTACAAGTACTTCGGCGGCCGGATGCCCCGCATCAACCCCGCCTGGATCTCCGCGCTCACCGACCTCGCGAACTCCGCGGGCGGGCTGTACGTGATCTCGGAACCCGCCGAACCGGTGCGTCCCCCGGCGAAGGGCGACCAGCTGTGAAGCGCATCGACCTGATCTACAACGGCACCGCCTACACCGTCAACAACAGGAGCCTCGACGAGTTCCGCGCCGAGGTCGAGGCCGCCCTGGCCTCCCCGACCCCGCAGTGGCTGACCGTCAACTACGGCGAGGGTCGCGCGAACCCGGCGCTCCTCCTCATCACGCCGTACACCCCGCTGTCGATCATCACGAACGACTTCGACGAGCTCAACGCAGAGCACGAGTAGCGGCGGACCTCGGGGAGGTCAACCACGTCGTCCGGTCGATCCGCGCCCCGTACCGTCGGGCAGGACCTCGTCGACGTCGTGCGCGGACCCCGCACGGCGACACCCGATCGACACCGCCCGCGCCCCGGCGCGCGGAACAACGGCCGCGGACACCCGGCCAGGAGCCGTGATGACAGATCCCGCCTTCGCCGTCCTCGACGACCTCATCGCCGCCCTCGAGCGTCCCGGCTCGATCGACCCCGGCCTGAGCCGCTCCGTCGCCGTGCAGGCCGCCGTCCTCCGGCTCCCGTCGCCCCGCACCATGCACCGTCCGCGCCCGACGAGCCGCTTCACGGGCCGTCGCCTCGTGCGCCCGGGCAGCGCAGCCAGGCGGGCCCCCGCGCGTCGCCGCGTCGTGGTCCCCGCCGGTCCGGCGGAGCGTCGCTCCGAGCGGAGCCGACGGCTGAAATGGGCGCGGTGACCGACTCCGACGCTCTCTGCGACCCGTATCTGCGCGGGTATCCGATCGACGGCGTCGCGATCTCCACGCTCGGCAGCCCCTTCGGCGGCGAGACCGTCGCCGCGAGCGACAGCACCGCGAGCCGGCTGGACGAGATCCAGATCGACCTCGGCGAGGGCCCGTGCTGGGAGGCGATCCGCGCTGCCGGCCCCGTCTCGGTGCCGGACACCGGCGCGGAGGAGCGCTGGCCGCTCTTCACCGAGGCGATCGGCCCCACGGCGGTGCGCGCGGTCTTCGCCTTCCCGCTCTCGATCGCGGGGCTCTCGATCGGCGCGGTCGACCTCTACTCCCGCCGCCCCACGTCGCTCAGCGACTCCCTCCTCGGCCGGATCAGCGCCTCGACCACCGCGACGGCGCTGCTGGTGCTGGCCGCGGTGCTGCGCGACAACGAGGTCGAGGAGAGCACGAATCCGCGCTCGCGACGCGTGGTGCACCAGGCGACCGGCATGATCATCGCGCGCTACGGCAGCACGGCCGAGGAGGCGCAGCTGCTGCTGCGCGCCCACGCCTTCGCCCAGCAGCGCTCCGTCGTCGATGTCGCCTCCGGCATCGTGGCCCGGCACGACGGGTTCCCCGACCGCCCTCTCACCGCCCAGGACGACACATGGTGACGAACTCCCGCGAGCGCAGCGTCATCCAGACGTTCGTCGCCCTCTCCGACACACTGGTCGACGACTACGACGTCGTCGACTTCACCCAGACCCTCGTGGAGAGCAGCGCGACCCTCTTCGACGCCGTCTCGGCGGGGCTCGTCCTCGCCGACTCCACCGGCTCCCTCGAGGTGCTCGCCTCCACGGACGAGGACACCCGGCTGATCGAGCTGCTCCAGCTCGACAGCGGGTCGGGCCCGTGCATCCAGTGCTTCGAGACCGGGCGGCCGGTGATCGTCGAGGACGCCCGCGCCGTGGGCGAGGAGTGGGCGGAGTTCCGGACGCTGGCGGTCGAGCTCGACGTGCTCTCGGCGCACTGCGTGCCGATGCGGTCGGCGGGGACGACGATCGGCTCCCTCAACCTCTTCCAGGCCCGGCCGGGGCGGCTCGATCCGGACGACATCGCGGTCGTGCAGGCGTTCGCCGACGTCGCGACGATCGGGATCCTCCATCAGCGCGCGCTCCAGCAGAGCACGGTCACCCAGGAGCAGCTGCAGCACGCCCTCGACAGCCGGGTGCTGATCGAGCAGGCGAAGGGGATCCTCGCCTACGCCCACCGCACCACGGTCGAGCAGGCCTTCCAGGTGCTGCGGGTCCGCGCGCGAGCGACGTCGACTCCGATCACGACGCTCGCCCAGGAGATCATCCGCGACTACCGGCGCTGACGCTCCGCGCCCCGCGGAGCAGGAGCGGGGCGGATCCGCGCCGGCAGCGCCGCGGCTCAGAGCTCAGTACTCGTTCTCGAGCTCCCACGTCGCGCGGGGGTCGACGTCCGAGGCGGGCACCGGTCCGCCCGCACTGTCGAGCGCGTCGAGGCGCTCGAGGATCTCGTCGCTCGACTCCGCCGCTGCGCCATCGCTGCCCGCGACGACCAGGGGGACGCCGAGCCCGACGGTGAGCGTCACGACGGAGGAGGGGGCCGAGTCGTCGGCGACGCTGACCGTGCTCATCCGGTGCCGCTGCGCGAGCGCGAGCGAGTAGCGGACGACGGCGTCGGCGGTCGCGTCGTCGAGGGAGAGGGAGCCACCGGTGTGGAAGAGCGTCGTCATGGTCAAGTCCTCGCAGGGCAGGCGGATGGGCATGGTTCCGTCACCGGGGGCCAGAATGCGGTGCGCTCACGCTACGCCCTGGGCGCTCGGGGGTGCAGGTCTTGCGCCGAAGCGCTCCCCTGTCGCATGGTTCGCCCTCGCCGCCGGAGCGATTCCCCCATGGCTCTGAGGCGGCTCACATGTTAACGTGACCACACGCATCGGTCCCCTCGGCTCGACGCATCCCTCCCCTGAAGGAAAGGTCTCGACGATGAGACGACGCTCCCCGGAGCCCCCTGCCGCCGCGCCTCGGCGCCGCGTGCGATCCCTCTTCCTCTCCGCTCTCGCCTGCACGAGCGTCGCCCTCACCGGCGCTCTCGTTCCCGTCTCGGCGCAGGCCGTCGACGTCCCGGCGCCCACCGCGCACTACGACATGTCGCACGCCGGCTCGGCCCTGCTCGACATCTCGGGCAACGGACGCAACGCCACCCTGACCGGCCTCACCGACGCGTCCTTCGCGAACGCCGGCGGCGACCAGGTCGCCCGGTTCAAGAACGACGGCTACGCGAGCCTCCCCCAGGGCCTGGTCACCGGAGCCGACAACGCCTTCGCCGTCGAGTACACGGTGAAGACGCAGACCACCGCCAACCAGTTCGGCTGGGTCATCGGCGACGGCGTCGGCCCGTGGAACACCACACAGCTCGGCAACCACGTCTTCGTGAACCCGCGCAACCCCGACGGCTCGCCCAGCGGACAGGTCCTCGCGGGCATCCGCGTCAAGGAGCCCACCAGCAACGGCGAGACCCGCATGCCGTTCGGCGGCACGCTCAACCCCGGATTCACGACGCTCACGCTCGTCGGCACCGGCACCGGCTCGAACACCGTCCTCACGCTCTACCGCGACGGCACGCAGATCTCGACGGCGAACACGGCGAAGTCGATGGCGAGCATCGTCCCGACCGGATCCACGCTCGGCTACCTCGGGCGCTCGCTCTACACCGGAGACGCCCTGGTGACCGCCGACGTCACCGACGCGAAGTTCTGGGACACCTCCCTCACCGCCGAGCAGGTCGCCTCGAGCATGCCGACCGCCGACGCGAAGGCGTCCGCGACCTCCGCCCTGCTGCGCTCGGACATCCAGCCCGTCCTGCTGGCCGGCAACCCGTCGCTGACCCAGGTCTCCTCGAACCTGACGCTGCCCGCCTCCAGCAGCGGCGTCCCGCTCACCTGGACCTCCTCGAACAGCGCGGTCGTCTCGACCACCGGCGTCGTCTCGCGCACGATCGCGCAGAACACCCCGGTGACTCTGACGGCGACCACCGCTCAGGGCGCGACGATCGCCTTCGACGTCGTCGTGCTCGCCCCGAGCATCAACGACGACCTCGACGCGCTGAAGCTCGCCACGCGCACGACCGAGAACCTCCCCCTCGCGGTGAAGGGCGCCAAGAACGGCACCGACATCACCTGGACCTCGTCCGACCCGGCGCTCGTCACCCCGACGAACACGTCCTACGCCGCTCCGGCGGTCGGCGCGGCCGACCCGTACCGCGGCGGCGGCGTCGTCACCCGGCCGGCCTACGGCTCCGGCGACAGGACCGTCACCCTCACCGCGAAGGCGACGCTCAACAGAGTCACCGAGACGCGCGCCTTCACCCTGACCGTCGCCGAGCTCGGCCGCACCGCTCCCGACGCGGGCTACGCCTCGGCGTACTTCAAGTCGGACGGCGACGAGAAGATCTACCAGGCCGCGACCTCGGGCAACGACTTCTTCACCTTCTCGCCGGTCAACGGCGGCAAGGCGGTCATCACCTCGACGACCGACACGAAGGGCCTGCGCGACCCGTTCATCCTCCGCTCGCACAACGGCGACAAGTACTACATGGTCGCCACCGATCTCTGCATCTCCTGCGGCACGAACTGGGGCGACGCCCAGTCCACGGGCAGCCTGAAGATCGAGGTCTGGGAGTCGACCGACCTGGTGCAGTGGACCCGCACCAACGGCGCCGACACCGGCATCACGGTCAACCAGCCGGCCGCCGGCATGACCTGGGCGCCCGAGGCGTACTGGGACGACGCGCTGCAGTCCTACGTCGTGTTCTTCTCCTCGCGCCTGTACTCCGACGCGACGAAGACCAACAACGACAAGCTCTACTCCCGTGTCTTCTCGGTGATCACCCGCGACTTCCGCACCTTCACCGCTCCCCCCGCCACCTGGCAGGACACGGGCTACGCGCGGATCGACTCCACGATCACGAAGATCGGCGACTACTACTACCGCTTCACCAAGAACGAGGAGGGCGGCGCCGCCGGCATCCTGGAGGCCGGGAAGGACATCTTCCTCGAGAAGTCGAAGGTCCTGACCGCCGGGACGACCTCCTCCAACTGGAGCGCCGACCCGAACACCACGTGGCAGCTCACCGACACCCGGATGACCTCGCTCGAGACCGGCCAGGCCGGCGAGGGACCCGAGATCATCAAGCTGAACGCGGGCGACCCGAACGACACCACCGGCACGGGCGACGGCTACGCGTTCCTCGTCGACAACTACGGCGACGGCGGCTACAAGGCCTTCCTCACCTCCGGAGCGGCGATTGCCGGCAGCTCGCAGACGAACCGCCTCTCGCAGTCGGCCGACTGGAACGTCTCGCCCAAGAGCCGCGCCGGCCTCCCGACCAGCCCGCGGCACGGTGCGTTCGTGAGCGTCCCGCAGACGGTCCTCACCGCCATGAAGAACTGGACCGGCGTCACTGCCGTCGACTCCACCACGACCCTCACCGCCGACGGCCGCACGGTCACGGCGACGGTCGCGGCGGCCGACAGGGGCGACGTCGTCGGCTCGGTCACCTTCACCGGCGGCTCGTGGACCTCGACCGTCCCGCTCTCCGGCGGCTCCGCGAGCGTCTCGGTCCCGGCGGGCGTGACCGGCGTCACGGCCTCCTACACCGGGTACGCGGACAAGCTGGTGCGCACGTCGGTCTCGGCCGCCGTCCCGCTGGACACCCTCGAGCTCGTCCCCGCCGTCGCCACGCGCTGCGTCGCCGGCAAGATCGTGCTCACCGCGACCGTGAAGAACACCGACACCGCTGCCGCGGACGTCACGATCGCCTCGGCCTACGGCTCGAAGTCGTTCACCGCGGTCGCACCCGGATCGTCCGCCTCCGCCGCCTTCACCACCCGCCTGGCCTCGACGCCGGCCGGCACGGTGACGGTGACCGGATCGGCGACCGGCCAGCCCGCGTTCACCGCGACGGTCCCCGTGGCCGCCGCGCGCTGCTGACGCACTGACGACGAAGGGCCCCCTCCTGCGCTCGCGCGGGAGGGGGCCCTTCGTCGTTCCCGGGTCAGACGGTGGGAGCGAGCAGGTCCGCGTGGTGGACGGCCGCCACGTTCGGGTGGGCCCGGAGGCGGTAGCGCAGCGCGTTCTCGCCGTAGGTCTCGAGGATCGGCGCGTTCGTCGGGTCGACCGAGAGGCCGGACTTGAGCTCCTCGGGCAGCGGGAGCGAGGGCATGGTGGCCGAGAGCGCGGGATTGAAGAAGAACGGGATCGAGATCCGGTCCGTCCCGATCAGCGGCGAGATCACGCGGTGCAGCGTGGCCTTGAGGTAGCCGCCCGTGGCGAGCTCCAGCATCTCGCCGATGTTGACGACGAACGCGCCCTCCATCGCGGGTGCCTCGATCCACGAGCCGTCGTGCTCGACCTGCAGGCCGCCCTTGCCGGGCTCGACCAGCAGCAGCGTCAGCACGCCGCCGTCGCGGTGCGCGCCCACGCCCTGCTTGGGCTCCGGGTCGGAGGTGCCCGGGTAGCGGACGACCTTCACCAGCGAGAACGGCCGCTCGGCGAACGCCTCGTCGAACACGTCCTCCGGGGCGTCGAGCGCGACGGCCCAGGTGCGCAGCAGCCGGATCGCGACCGCGGCGAGCTCCGCGTGCCAGCGCTCGAAGACCTCGCGGAACTCCGGCAGCGCCTCGGGCCAGAGGTTCGGCCCCTCGAGGCGCTCGTAATCGGCGACGCCGGGCCCGGCGGGAACGGCGGGTCGGTCGATGCCGATGTCGACCTGCTCGCGGTAGTCGACGTCGCCGTTGGTGAGCTCGGCGCCGAAGCGGGTGTAGCCGCGGAACTGCGGGCTGAGGGTGTTCTCGATCGCGAGCTTCTCCTCCTCCGGCAGGTCGAAGAAGCGGCGGGAGACGGCGACGACGTCGTCGAGGAGGTCCTGGGGCACGCCGTGGCCGATGAGGTAGAAGAAGCCCACGTCGTGCGTGGTCTCCCGGAGGTCGCGGCGGAAGGCGGCGGCCTCCGCCTCCCCCCGGTCGAGGCGGGACAGGTCGAGGATCGGCAGGGAATCGGTCATGCACCGACTCTCGCGCACGAACCTGCACAGCAGTCGATTGTTACGACAACCAAAACGGCGGGCCCCGCCACGCCGCGGAAGAGGGTTCCTCCGCGCCGCGACCGGGCCCGCCGTGAGCGCCGAGTGTTACGGCGTGGGCATGCCGCCGTTGACGTGCAGCGTCTCGCCGACGACGTAGCTCGACTCCGGGGAGGCGAGGAACACGTAGGCGGGAGCGAGCTCGGCCGGCTGGCCCCAGCGTCCGAGCGGCGTCTGCGAGCCGACCTCGGGCAGCTTGTCGGACGGCTGGCCGCCCGCGGTCTGCAGCGGCGTCCAGATCGGGCCCGGGGCGACGACGTTCACGCGGATCCCCTTGGGCGCGAGCTGCTGCGCGAGCGCCTTCGAGAACGTGTTGATCGTGGCCTTCGTGCTGGCGTAGTCGACCAGCATCGGCGACGGCTGGTAGGCCTGGATCGACGAGGTGCTGATGATCGCGGAGCCCGGGGCGAGGTGCGGCACGGCCGCCTTCGTCATCCAGAACATCGCGTAGACGTTGGTCTTGAAGGTCTCGTCGAACTGCTCGTCCGAGAGCTCGAGGAAGTCCTCGACGTGCTGCTGCTTGCCCGCGTTGTTGACGAGGATGTCGAGTCCGCCCAGGCCCTCGACGGCCTTCGCGACGGCGCCCACCGCGAAGTCGTGGTCGGTGATGTCGCCGGGGATGGCGACGGCGATGCGGCCGGCCTCCTCGATCAGCGCGACGACCTTCTTCGCGTCGGACTCCTCCTCGGGGAGGTAGACGATCGCGACGTCGGCGCCCTCGCGGGCGTAGGCGATGGCGACGGCCGCGCCGATGCCCGAGTCGCCTCCGGTGACGAGCGCCTTGCGCCCGGTCAGACGGCCGGAGCCGCGGTAGGTCGACTCGCCGCGGTCGGCGGGGTCGTCCATCTTCGAGTCGAGGCCGGAGCCCTCCTGGTACTGGGCCTCCGTGTCGATGTCGGCGAACATCGCGGTCGGGTCTTGGAACGTGTACTGGTCGTTCTGCGGAGTCTGGTCGTTCTGCGAGGTCATGTCTCGACGCTAGGCGCGCGGGATCGGCGACCGCGCGTGCTTGACAGCCCCGATCCGCCAGGACACAGGAGGTCTTCAGGAGCCGCGGAGCCCCCCGGATCGGGGAGAATGGTGCGGTGACCCGCGACGACTCCCTGTCCTTCGACACCACGGCGCCGCTGCCCGGCTGGCAGCACGCCTACTCCGGCAAGGTGCGCGACCTCTACACCCCCGACGACGCCGACCCCGTGCTCGGCGCCGACCGCATGCTCGTCGTCGCCAGCGACCGGGTCAGCGCGTACGACGCGGTCCTCGAGCCCGGGATCCCCGGCAAGGGCGAGCTGCTGACCACGCTCTCCCTCTGGTGGTTCGCGCAGCTCTCCGACGTCCCCAACCACCTGATCCCCGGCGACATCCCCGAGGCGGTCCGCGGCCGGTCGATGCTGGTGAAGACGCTCGACATGTTCCCGATCGAGTGCGTCGTGCGCGGCTACCTCTCCGGCAGCGGCTGGAAGGAGTACCGGGAGACGGGCTCCGTCTGCGGCGTCCCGCTCCCCGAGGGCCTCCACGACGGCGACGCGCTCCCCGAACCGATCTACACCCCCGCGTGGAAGGCCCCGCAGGGCGAGCACGACGAGAACATCACCTTCGAGCGCACGGTCGAGATCGTCGGGGAGGAGGCCGCGGAGGCTCTGCGCACCCTCTCGCTCGCCGTCTTCCGCGAGGCGTCCACCATCGCCCTGGCCCGCGGCGTGCTGCTGGCCGACACGAAGTTCGAGTTCGGGGTCGACCGCGGGACCGGAGTCGTCACCCTCGGCGACGAGGTCCTCACGAGCGACTCCTCCCGCTACTGGGACGCCGACGACTACGACGCCGGCATCCGCGGCCGCTCGTTCGACAAGCAGATCGTGCGCGACTGGCTCTCCGACAACTGGGACGGCCAGGGCCTCCCGCCGACCCTCCCGTCCGAGATCGTCGAGCGCACGGCCGCGCGCTACCGCGAGCTCATCGAGCGCCTCACGCGCTGAGGCACCGGAACGACCTGTGGACGATCACCACCCTCGCGTCCGGCTGGAGGCCCGCGGCGAGGATCCGGACGAGGCGCGGCACAGCCTCGCGCGGCTCTACAACGGCGACGAGTGGCGCGCCGCCACCACCGCTGCAGACTTCAGCTACCGCTACGCCGCCATCGGCGACGGCGGGATGACCCTCCGCACCTCGCGGATGTCCGGGCGCCTCGCAGGCGGCGTGGGTGACTCGGACGATGTCGTCGTGCAGTGGATCGTGGGCGGCTCCGGCCGGATCGACGTCGGCCGCGCCTCGATCGCGATGGAGGAGAACCGTCCCGTCCTCTTCCCCGTCGGCCGGCCGTTCGCCTTCGACTACGTCGACTTCGACCAGCGCCTGGTGCACCTCGACCGGGGAGTGGTCGACCGGGTCGCCGCCGAGCGCGGCCTCGTCGGCTCCCTCGTCTTCGACTCCGAGCACCGCCCAGACGCCGCGGCGATCCGCCGGTGGCGCACGGCCGTCGCCGACTCCGCCCGCGCGCTGCGCAGCGAGCGCGTCGAGCAGCTGCTCTGGGACGAGCTCACCCGTGCCACGGCCTCCGCGCTGCTCGACCTCTACCCTCCGGAGTCCGCTCCGGTCCCGCCCGAGCTCCTCGCCCCCCGGAACGCACGGATCCGCACGGCCGTCGAGTACGTGCACGCCCACTGCAGCGAGCCGATCGGCCCCGCCGAGATGGCGGCGGCGTCGGGCCTGACCGTCCGGGGCCTGCAGTCCGCGTTCCAGCGGGTGCTCGGGATGCGCCCGATCGCCTACCTGCGCCTGGTGCGGCTCGACCGCGCCCGGGAGGAGCTCGCCGTGAGTCCGCCCCTCGGGACGACGGTCGCCGCCGTCGCCCGGCACTGGGGCTTCGGGAACGCGGGCCGCTTCAGCGCGGCCTACGCGGAGCGGTTCGGCGAGTCGCCGAGCGCCACCCTGCAGAGCTGATCAGTCGACGAGCTCGGGCGGCGGCTGCCCCTCGAGGATGCGGCTGAGGCCGTCGAGCAGCACCGCGACGGTCGCGGCCTCCGATTCGGGCACCTTCGCGACCATCGCGCGGATCTGCTCGTAGGTCGGGTCGTCGGTGCCGACGATGGCCTTCTGCGCGCGCTCCGTCAGGCAGAGGATGCGGCCGCGGCCGTCGGACGGGTCGGGAGTGCGGTCCACGTAGCCGGCGCGGGCGAGGCGGTCGACGAGGAGGGAGACGGCCGCCGTCGTGATCGACAGGGCCGCGGACAGGTCGACGGCGCGGACGATCTCGTCGCGCCGCTCCCCGACTCCGATCAGCCGCAGGGCCGCGAGATCCGTGGCGCCGATGCCCAGGCGCCGCTCCACACGGCCGTCGTAGTCGCGCTCCGCCGTGCGCAATCGCGCGAGCAGAGCGAACAGGTCTGGCCGAGCGTCCATCGAGGTGCACCTTCCGAGCGGCAGGCGCCCCGGACGGGAACTCGCTGCCCCCATCGAACCACTTCTCCGGCGATCGGACGGCGTGTGTCCCGAAAGCGCAGTCGGCGCCGAGACTGTTAGTCAACCGACTTAGCAATACCTAGTGTCGACGGTGCGGCACGCCTTCCGTGCGCCGCCGACGGTGAGGAGGTGCGCGCGATGGGACGACTGCTCTACGGCGCACCCGCCAGCTCGCACTCCTTCGAGGACCGCGCCCTGGCCCACCTCCAGACCGTGATCACCTCGCGGTTCCGCCGCGGCGAGGGCTTCCTCCTGACGATCGAGGACGCCGAGGGCCGCCGGTCCGAACTGTGGCTCCACCCCGGCATCCCCACCCGCTACGAGTACGACGGCACCGCCGCGATCGAGCTGAACCCGCACTGGCTGCGCGAGCTCTCGAACGCCTCGAACGGCCGCCTCGGCCTCCACCTCCTCCCCGAAACCTCGTCGCCCGACGACCTCTCCGTGAAGAAGATCCCCGCATGAGCGACCACAACGGCACACTGTTCCGGCGCGGAGGCACCGTCCGCTTCGTCCGCTGGATCTCGTCCCGCGACGGCGGCTGGGCCCCCGAGATCGTCCATGGGCGCTACCTCGAGCGCGACGACCGCGGCTGGCTGGTCGAGATCGAGGGCACCCCCACGGTGCTCGCGAAGGACGACTGGGCCGTCTACCGCTGACCGGGCGTGCGCTCGGCGTACTGTTGAGCAGGTGCGTTCTCGTGATCGCCGCGGCATCACCTCGGCTCCCCTCCTCCTGACGACCATCGGAACGACGAGCCTCGTCTTCCTCTGCGCGTTCGAGTCGCTCGCCGTGACGACGATCATGCCGATCGTCAGCGCCGACCTCGACGGTCGCGCCCTCTACCCCCTGGCCTTCGCGGCGACGCTCGCCGCCGCCGTGGTCGGGATGGTCGCGGCCGGATCCTCCGCCGACCGCCGCGGCCCGACGCCGTCGCTCGTGGTCGCGATCCTGCTCTTCACCCTGGGTCTCGTCGCCGCGGGTGCCGCGCAGTCGATGCCGGTCTTCGTGGCGGCCCGCCTGCTGCAGGGGCTGGGCAGCGGAGGGATCACCGTCACCCTCTACGTGCTCGTCGCGCGGGTCTACCCGAGCGAGCTGCATCCGAGGATCTTCGGCGCCTTCGCCGCGGCCTGGGTCGTGCCGTCGCTGGTGGGGCCGCTGGTGGCCGGAGTCGTCGCCGAGCTCGCGAGCTGGCACTGGGTCTTCTTCGGAGTCGTCGCCCTGGTGGCCCTCGCGAGCGCCGCGATCGCGCCGACGCTCCGCTCGCTCGAGCCGCGCGAGCGCCTCCCCTTCGATCGCCGGGCAGTGGGCCGCATCGCCCGCGCCGTGGTCGTTTCGGCCGGAGTCGTCGTGCTGAGCACGAGCGCCGAGCTCGCGCCCGATCTCGCCGGGCTCCTGGCCGCGGCCGCCGTGGTGGTCGTGGTCGTGGCGGTTCGCGCGCTCCTGCCCGACGGCACGCTGCGCGCTCGGGGCGTCCTGCCGTCGGTGATCCTCCTCCGCGCCCTCGTCGCCGCGGCGTTCTTCGGCACCGAGGTCTACCTGCCGCTGCTGCTCTCGGAGCAGTACGGCCTGCCGCCCTGGCTCTCGGGCGCCATGCTCACCGCGGGCGCCGTCTCCTGGGCTCTCGGCTCGAACATCCAGGGACGCCCGGGTACCCGCCTCAGCCACGGCGGAGCGATGCGGCTCGGCTCGTCGCTCGTGCTCGCCGGCATCGGAGTCGTGCTGCTCGTCACGGTGCTCGCCCTCAGCCCGATCGTCGCGGGCGTGGGCTGGTTCCTGGCCGGCGGCGGCATGGGCACGATGTTCCCGCGGATGGGGACGATGACGCTCGCGCTCTCCGCTCCGGGCCGGGAGGGCTTCAACAGCTCGGCCCTGCAGATCGCCGACTCGACCGGCGCCTCGGTCTCCCTCGCGCTGACGGGCCTCCTCGCGGCGGCGGTCACCGGGCTGATCGGGGCCGGGACCGGGGTCTTCGCCGCGACCTTCTCGTACGCCGCGCTGATCGCGATCGTCGCGGTCGGTCTGGCCGGCCGGCTCGACGGGCTCCTGCGCCGCGAGGGACGCCGGGAGCCCGCCGAGCAGGCTCAGCTGTAGAGCGACTCCGGCACGTCGAGGCCGTAGATCGCGCGGCCGGACGACCAGATCACCGAGCAGGCGGCCCGGAGCAGATCGGTCGCGTCGTCGCCGGCGTCCACGATCACCACGGAGTCGCCGTCGAGGCGGACCTTGGCGCCGCGGACGGCGTGCGTGCCGTTCCGCGAGACCGTCGTCGCCGGGTAGGGCAGGTGCAGCTCGCGAAGGTCGCCGAGGATGTACGTCGGCCGGAGCTTGGGCTCCGCGGCGAGGAGCTGCTTGGCCCGGTCGATCCCGGTGAGCACGTGGGCGCTCTCCATGTCGGCGCCGTTCGCGCCGGCGATGTCGGTGTCGAGCCGGTCGCCGAGGAACAGCGGGTTCGTCGAGCCGAAGCGCGCGGTCGCCGCGTCGAAGATGGCCCGCTCGGGCTTGCCCGCGACGACCGGGAGCCGGCCGACCGCGGTGTGCACGGCCGAGACGAGGGTCCCGTTGCCCGGGGCGATGCCGCGCGCGACGGGGATCGTCCAGTCGGTGTTCGTCGCGACCCACGGGATCCCCGTGTGGAGCGCGAACGAGGCCTCGGCCAGCTGCTCCCAGCCGACCGTGGGCGCGAAGCCCTGGATGACCGCCGCCGGCGAGTCCTCCGCGCTGCGCGTCACGGTGAACCCGGCGCGCTCGACCTCGGAGGTGAGGCCCTCCGCCCCGACGACGAGGATCGTCGAGCCGGCCGGCACCAGGTCGGCGAGCAGCACGACCGCCGCCTGGGGGGAGGTGACGACGTCCTCGGGCCGGACGCTCAGCCCCAGCTCGGAGAGGTGCCCGGCGACGGAGGCGTCCGTGCGGGAGGCGTTGTTGGTGATGTAGCCGACCCGCAGCGTCTCGGCCGCGCGGTTGAGGCTCTCCACCGCGAAGGGGATCGCGTCGGCGCCCTTGTAGACGACCCCGTCGAGGTCGGCCAGGACGGAGTCGCGGCCGTCGAGCGGGGTGGGCTCAGTCCTGCTGCTGCGGAACATCGGCGTCCTCCTCGGTGGTGTCGGCGGATTCGACCGACTCGTCGGCGGTCGGGTCAGCCGAGTCGAGAGCCTCATCCGGGTCCGTCTCGGCGAGATCGTCGGACTCGAGGGACTCGTCTGCGAAGGTCGGCTCGTCCGTGTCGACGAGGTCGGCCTCGGCGTCAGCGCTCGCATCGGCGTCGTCCGCGTCCGCGTCGTCGTCGTCGTCGATCTCCTCGGACACAGTCCGGTGGACCTCGTCCTCGTCCGCGTCGTCGACGGCGGTCGGGCCGTCCTCGTCGTCCAGGAAGTCGTCCGCGTCGTCGACCGCGGTCCCTTCTTCGGCGCGATCGGGAGCGGACGCGGCGTCGGCCGACTCGTGCTCCTCCTCGATCACCTCGATCGTCTCGTCGTCACCGCCGCCCTCGGCCGCGAAGACGGCCTGCGCCGCGATGTCGGCGCGACGCTGCCACTCGGCCGCCTCCTCGGAGCGGCCGACCTCCTCGAGGACGAGCGAGTAGGCGGCGAAGAGATCCGGGCTGTACGAGAACGCGCGGTCCGGGTCCAGCTGCGGGATCTCGAGCTCCATGAGAGCGAGCTCCGCCTGCCCGAGGTCGAGGCGGGCGCCGGACATGGCGATGGCCAGCGACACCTGCGCGCCGGGGCTCAGCGTGGTGCGGTCGATCGACCGTCCCAGCTCGAGCGCCTTGTCGGGCCGGCCCACGCCGCGCTCGGAGTCGACCATCAGCGGCACCTGCTCGTCCGAGCCGGAGATCCTGCGGAACGTGCGCAGCTCGCGCAGTGCCAGGGCGAAGTCGCCCGTCGCGTACGCCGAGATGGCGAGCGACTCGCGGACCACGGCGATGCGTCCCGCGCGACGAGCCGCCGAGAGCACGTGGCGGTGCGCCAGCTCGGGGTCCTCCTCGAGGAGGCGGCCGGCCATCACCAGGTGACGGGCGACCCATTCGGCGTTGTCCTTCGAGAGCGTGCGCAGCTCGTTGCGGGCGACCTTGTCGAGGTCCTTGGCCTGCACGTCGTCCGGAAGGTCCGGGTCGTCGTGGCGCGGACGCACCGACTGGAGGGAGCGCCGCTCGCGCTCCTCCTCGGTGAGCTCCGGCTCCTCGCGGGGGCCGCCGCGTCCGCCGCCGAAGCCCTCGCGTCCGCGTCCGCCGCCCTGGCGGTCTCCGCCGCCCCGACGATCGTCCGACCACGGCCTGCTTCCCCCGTCGCGCGATCCACCACGGAACGGAGGACGCGAGTCCCCATCCCGCTGCGGACGGGAGTCGCCGCCACCACGGTACGAAGGGCGGGAGTCCCCATCCCGCTGCGGACGCGAGTCCCCACCTCCACGGTAAGGAGGCCGGGAGTCCCCGTCACGCTGGGGACGCGAGTCGCCACCGCGATAGGGAGGCCGAGAGTCACCGTCCCGCTGCGGACGCGAGTCGCCACCGCGATAGGGAGGACGCGAGTCACCGTCCCGCTGCGGACGGGAATCCCCACCGCCACGGTAAGGAGGACGGGAGTCCCCATCCCGCTGAGGACGGGAATCCCCACCCCCGCGGTAAGGAGGACGAGAGCCACTGTCACGCTGCGGACGAGAGTCGCCGCCACCGCGGTAAGGAGGACGCGAGTCACCATCACGCTGCGGACGCGAGTCGCCGCCACCGCGATAAGGAGAACGAGACTCACCATCGCGCTGTGGACGGGAATCCCCACCACCACGGTAAGGAGGACGAGAGTCGCCGTCTCGCTGCGGACGCGAGTCGCCACCGCGATAAGGAGGACGAGAGTCCCCATCGCGCTGCGGACGGGAATCCCCACCACCGCGGTAAGGAGGACGCGAGTCACCATCACGCTGCGGACGCGAATCCCCACCGCCACGGTAAGGAGGACGGGAGTCCCCGTCGCGCTGCGGACGGGAATCGCCGCCACCGCGGTAAGGAGGACGCGAGTCACCATCACGCTGCGGACGCGAATCCCCACCGCCACGGTAAGGAGGACGGGAGTCCCCATCGCGCTGCGGACGGGAGTCCCCATCACGCTGCGGACGAGAGTCCCCACCACCACGGTACGGAGGACGAGAGTCCCCGTCGCGCTGCGGACGGGAGTCGCCACCGCCACGATAGGGAGGACGAGCATCACCGTCGCGGCGGGGGCGGGAGTCGCCCGAGCCGCCGCGATCGTTCGAGGAGCGGCCGGGGCCGCCGGCGCGAGGCGGCCGCTCGTCACGACGTCCGGAGTCCCGGTCGTTGCGGTCGGATCCTGAGTCGTCCATGCGTTCCTCGCCTGTCGTGGTGATGCTCTGTGGAGTTGACCCGCCCGAGGGCGGGGAGGACGGCCGTAACCGTCGCACCACCCTAACCCGCACCGCGCTCCAGTGAGCAGCGGGGATCCGAGGTGGTGGTTAAACAGCGATGGCCACCCATTTCTGGGTGGCCATCGTGAATGGTGTCCGGCGGTGTCCTACTCTCCCACAGGGTCCCCCCTGCAGTACCATCGGC
>NZ_PSVN01000024.1:0-29631 GCF_002932235.1 Rathayibacter sp. AY1E3 | reverse complement strand
GCGGCGGCCGAGCGGCGGGTAGTGCGCGGCGCGGACGGCCGCGAGCGCCTCCTCGACCGTCTCGATCATCGGGACGACCACGACGTCCGCTCCGGCGTCGAGCGCCCTGCCGATCAGCGCGTCGGAGAGCCCGGCGACCCGGACGCCGACGGGCGGCCTCCCGCTCACGGCGCCGAGCGCGCGCAGGGAGGCGAGGACCGCGGCGTCGTCGAACGCGCCGTGCTGCGCGTCCAGGCACAGCCACGCCGGCCCGCCGCGCGCGATCTGCGCGACGGTCAGCGGCTCCCCGAGCCGGCACCACACCCCGTCGGCCCGACCGTCTCCGAGAACCCGTTCCGCATCCACGGGTCCGATCCTCGCGCACGGAGCGTCGCCTAGGCGAGGACCGCCAGTGCCGTCGACAGGATCCCGAGGACGACGCCCGCCCCGAGCAGGATCAGGCCGGTCAGGCGCAGCGCCCGCACCGCGTCGCTCCACCGGTGCAGGCGGATGCGGTGCGGATCCTCCTCGCGGTAGTGCACCTCCCGCTGGTCCGACCGTGTCGGCGTCAGCGGGTCCCCGGCGGACAGCGGACGCGATCGCACCTCGCCGGCCCGGGTCACCCAGTGCAGCGCGAGGGGCGGACCCTCCTCGAGGTAGGCGGTCGTCGTCAGCCAGCGTCCGTCGATCAGCGCCGCGACGAACGCGGCGAGCAGGAACAGCACGCCGAGGGGGAGGGTGACCAGCGAGAGGGCCTCGGAGATCGTCTCCAGCATGCAGCGTCCCTCCGACCGGATCCGGTGCTGAGCGTACCGAGTCGGCGGCCGGCGCGTCCGCAGTGGGACGCGCCCCGCCGCCGAGCCCGCGGGCCTCAGCCCGAGGCGACCTCGAGGTCGACGACGAACGTCACTCCGAAGCGATCGCGCAGCATCCCGTAGAGGGGCGACCAGGCCGCCGGGGCCAGGGGCACGACGACCGCTGCCCCCTCCGAGAGGCCGTCCCAGAGGCGGTGCAGCTCCTCGGCGTCGGAGCCGCGCAGCGACACGAACACCGGGATCGTGCCCGGGTCGTAAGCCGTGTGCGCGGGGACGTCGTACGCCATGACGCGGAAGCCGGCCTCGGAGACGACCTGGCCCCACATCAGCTGGTCGGCCTCGTCGGGCGAGGTGACAGCGTTCGCGTCCGCGTAGGACATCGCGTCGACCCGGCCTCCCGTGACCGAGGCGTAGAACTCCAGCGCCTCGCGGGCCTGTCCGCGGAAGTTGAGGTGGGTCGTCGTGGTGATGCTCATGGTGCGCTCCTCGCAGTCGTGCCGGGTCGATCACCCGGTGCCCCGACGCTCCCAGGAGAAGAGGACGGTGACGGTCCTCTTCTCGGAATACCCTCGGGACGTGCCCACGACGACCGAGCGGCTCCTCCTGCTCCTCTCCCTCCTGCAGACCCGCCGCGACTGGCCGGGCGGAGTGCTCGCCGAGCGCCTGGGGATCGCGCCGCGCACGGTGCGTCGCGACGTCGACCGGCTCCGCACGATGGGCTACCGGATCGACGCGGCGAAGGGCCCCGACGGCGGGTACCGGCTCGAGGCCGGCGCCGAGCTCCCGCCGCTGCTCTTCGACGACGAGCAGGTGCTCGCCCTCACCGCCGCCCTGCGCGCGCCGATCGCGGGGCTCGAGGAGGCGTCGGCCCGTGCGCTGGCGACGGTGCGGCAGGTCCTGCCCGCCCGGCTCCGGCCCCGAGCTGATGCGCTGCGCTTCACGGTCGCGGCGGCGCCGGCCCCCGCAGTCCCTCCGGAGCGGCTGGTCGCGGTCGCGGCGGCCGTCCGGGCCTCGGAGGTGTTCCGCTTCGCGTACGCGGAGGCGGTGCGCCGCGTCGAGCCCCACCACCTGGTCGCGCGTCAGGGCCGCTGGTACCTCATCGGTTTCGACCTCGACCGCGACGACTGGCGGGTGTTCCGCGTCGACCGGCTCGAGCCGCGCTCGCCCCGCGGGGCTCGCTTCCGCCGCCGGGTGCTGCCGGGCGGGAGTCCCGCCGAGTTCCTGGAGGCGCGGTTCCGCGGCGGAGCGCCCGGGGAGGGGTGGCCGTGCCGCGGCTCGGTGGTGCTGGAGGCGCCCGCCGCCGAGGTCCTGCCCTACGCGGGCGACGGGGAGGTGGAGGACCTCGGCGACGCGGGCTGCCGACTCGCCCTCGGCGCCTGGTCGTGGGAGGCGCTCGCCGCGTCGTTCGGCCGGTTCGACGCTCCGATGGCCGGGGCCGAGCCGCCCGAGCTGGCCGCCGCGTTCCGCGTGCTCGCGGAGCGGTACGCCGCGGCGGGAGCCTGACCGGACCGCGGCGGCCGTCCGGCGCCGCTACTTCACCGAGTACCGGGCGCTCCCCGTGCTGCCGTCCGCCGTCGTGACCGTCAGCGTCCAGCAGGTGCCCCGCTTCGCGGGCACCGTCCACGCCTTCACGTAGCGGTTCGTCGCGGTGTCGTAGCGGAGGCGTCCGGTCAGGGTGGTCGTCGGCGCTCCGGTGAGGACGGCGCCGGCGGTGCAGGAGGTCTGCTTCTGCGTGACGCTGCGCACGTCGGCGAGGGCGGAGTGGCGGAACGTTCCCGCGGAGGACGTGGACGTCACCTGGAACGTCATGCCGGTCGCGGCTCCGGCGGCCACGCTCTTCACCGAGGTGCTGAGCCCGCCGATCGTCCACGGGGTCACGGTGTAGGACGCGGTGAGGGTCGAGACGTTGCCCGCCCGGTCGGTCGCGGTCGCCCGGTACACATGCGGTCCGACGGAGCGGCCGCCGCCCGTGATCACGCAGTCGCCGGTGAGGCCCGAGAGCGCGTCGTCCGCGAGGCAGCGCGCTTCCGGGAGTGCCGTGCCGTAGGGGTAGGACCCCTCGGGCTTCGACGTGAACGAGAGCTGCGGCTTCGTGGAGTCGATGTCGATGCCGCTGCGGGTCGTCGTGGCACGGTTGCCCGCGTTGTCGACGGCGGTGCCGGTGACGCTCTGGCCGGGGCCCTCGCGCAGGATCCGCGCGGGGGTGCAGCTGCGGATCCCGGAGCCGCTGCCGTCGGCGCAGGAGAAGCCGACGGAGACGGGGGAGCGGAACCAGCCCGCGGCGTTCGGAGCCGTCGGCGCGGTCGTCGCGGCGATGGTGGGAACGCCGGTGTCGACGATCCGGTAGGTCGCGGCGGCGGTCGTGGTCAGTCCTCCGGGGTCGGTCCAGGTGCAGGTCGCCGTGCGGGTGCCGAGGCCGTTCACGAGCGTGCCGGTGACGACGGCCTCCTCGCTGAACGTTCCGCTCTCCGCATCCGTGATCGCGCAGGCGGCCCTCGGCTCCGAGCCCTTCTCGTAGGAGGCGCCGTCGGTGGCGGAGGCGACCGTCACGACGGGCGGGGTGTTCGCGGGGACCACGGTGACCGTGTGCGGCACGCCGGCCGTGGTGCCGTACGCGTTCCGCGCGCTCACCGTGAAGGTGGAGTCGCCTGCGGTGGTCGGCCTGCCCGAGACCACGCCCTCCGGCGAGAGGGCCACCCCCGCGGGAAGGGCGCCGGACGAGACCTCGAAGGTCGCGGCCGGGCCGGACGCCGTGAAGGTCGCGGAGTAGCGGGTCCCGGTCTTGACGAGCGTCTCGGCGGTGTCGGCGGTGAGGGTCGGCAGCGGGCCGATCGCGAAGGCGTGGTTGAAGCCGACCGCGATGCCGGTGGCGCCCGTGATCCCGGCCGGGACGTCCAGCTCCGTGTCGCCGTCGGGGTGCAGGGAGACGACGGTGCCGTCGGACGTCAGCAGGACGCTGAAGCCGATGCCGGCGGCGATCGCGGTGATGCCGCCGAGATCGGCGGGGACCCGCGGCAAGCCGGAGTCGGCGGGGTCGCCCCAGGTGACGACGGTGCCGTCCCGCTTCAGGGCGAGGCTGTGGGAGTAGCTGACCGAGACGGCGACGACGTCGCGGAGCCCTGCCGGGGCGGTGTACGCGCCCCTGTCGTCGCCGCCCCACGCCACGACCGTCCCGTCGGCGCGCAGCGCGAGGCTGTTCCAGCCGCCCGCGGCGATCGCGACCACTCCGGAGAGACCCGCCGGCACGTCGGTCGCTCCGAACTGATCCGAGCCCCAGGCAGCCACGGTCCCGTCGCCCCGCAGAGCGAGGGTGTGGTAGCTGCCCGCGGCGACAGCGGTCACGCCGCCGAGTCCGGCCGGGACGTCGGTCTGGCCCTGACGGTCGTCGCCCCACGCGACGACCGTCCCCTCCATCGTGAGGGCGATGCTGTGGAGGTACCCGGTCGTGATCGCCGTCACCTCGCGGAGCCCGGCCGGCACGTCCCGCTCGCCCTCCAGATCCGCTCCCCAGGCCTCGACGGTGCCGTCGGTGTGGAGCGCGAGGGTGTGGCTGTAGCTGCTCGCGACGTCCGTGAGGTCGGACATGCCCGCCGGCACGTCCCACTCCCCGTTGAGGTAGCGCCCCCAGGCGGCGACGCCGTTGGCGAGGTGATCGTTCCCGACCGGCACCGGGTCCGGCTCGGCGGAGGCGAGGGGAGCCGCGGTGCCGGCGAGCAGCGCGACGGTCGCGGTCAGAGCGAGCAGAGTGCGGCGCAGGCCCGCGGCGGTGCGGGCGGGGCGCGGAGAAGCGGGGTCGGTCACGGGCTCACGCTAGGGGCCGGCTCTCCTCCGCGGCGGGGGCGGGGGCGCCCTGTAGCGGACATGTCCTCTAGAGGGCGGAGCGCCGCTCCTCCAGGGCGGAGCGCCGCTTCTCCAGGGCGGAGCCTGGCCTCTCGGGGCCCGCGGCGGAAGGGCTTGCCCGGATCCGCGGCGGGCGATTGGCTGGAGGGCAGGAGAGAGAGGTGTCACCATGACGCAGACCTTCCCCGCCTGGTTGCGGGATCAGCAGAAGAGGGACGACGAGGTCGGCCGCTTCGCGCAGGCCTTCGGCGGTCGCGACGACCTGCCCGAGCACGGCGGCCGCGCGATCTACGACGGCTACTTCGCCAGCGAGCCCGAGTCGGCGCAGGCCGATCTGGACCGCGCCTGGATGGAGTTCGAGGCGCACCCCGAGCCGTCCGCCACGTCCGACGAGCCGGAGGGACTCCGATGAGCGACCAGACCCCGAGCCCCGTCGAGGACCCGGACGACCAGTCCGACAAGCCGTCGCAGGCCGAGGGCGAGGACGAGCGCGACACCCCGCACGAGGTCCTGCCCGCCGAGGGCAAGCCCTCGAAGGCCGAGGGCTGAGCCGACGCACTGAGCCGACGCACTGAGCCGACGCACTGAGCCGACGCACTGAGCCGACGCACTGAGCCGACGCACTGAGCCGACGCACTCCCCGGAGGGGCACATCCTGCAGAGGGTGCGCCCCTCCGTCGCGTCAGCGCCCGGTGACCGCCAGCAGCTCGTGCGCCGCGGCGCTGTCCGGGTAGCGGGAGAGCACGCGCTCAAGATCGCGCCGAGCCGGAGCCGTGCGCCCGTCCGAGAGGAGCGTGCTCGCGCGCTCGAGCAGCGCCTCCGCCCGCAGCTCCACGGGCCGCGCACTGGTGACGGTCGGGCGCACCACCCGGTCGAACGCCTCGAGGGCGCCCTCGATCACGCCGAGCTCGCGAAGAGCGACGCCGCGGCGGATGAGCACCGCGGCGGAGGCGGCGTCCACGTTCTCGACGGGCGCCGAGAACTCGGCCACGTCGCTCCAGCGGCGGCGGGCGGAGTAGAGGGAGGCGAGCGTCGACGCCGCGAGGGTCGACGGCTCCAGGGTCTCGACCGCCACGGCAGCCGCGGTCGGATCCATCGGTGCTGCCAGCTCGCCGTAGAGCAGGCGCAGCGCCGGGGCGTCGAGCGGCACCTCCACGTCGAGGCCGCCGCTGAGCGGCAGGCGGACGGTCAGCGCGATCCCGTAGCGGCGGAGGAAGGAGTCGGCCTACGGGTCGTAGTGGATGCGCACCAGCCAGCCGGTGAGCCGCAGAGCGCGGTCGTCGTCCGCGGAGTGCAGGGCGTCGCGGACGAGCTCGACGACGGCCGCGAGGCGCGAGCCCTCGGGGGAGCCGGTGGTCGCCTCGTGCAGGTCCTCCGCCGGCGCCCCGGCGCGCACGAGCCGGAGCAGGGGCGCCTCCCACGCCGGAGCGAGGGCGGAGGGGCGCACGAGACCCGGCCCGCCGGGCATGCCGAGCCAGCCGGACAGCCGGGAGCGGTGGCCCTCGGGGGAGAGCGGGTCGCCGGCCGCCCGGAGCCGGGGGCGCGCGAGGGCACGGAGCTCACCGCTCCGCCGGAAGCCGACTGCCACGGCCGATCCCCCTCCGCGTGCGGCGGCGGCTGAGGACCGTCGATCCTCCGAGTCTACGGCGTCGCCCCCCGCCGTCACCCCCGAACGGGGAGCGACGCGCTGGCGGCGATCCCCCGCCTCCCGTCGTCGCCCCCCGGCGCTGTCAGGCGCCGATCGAGCCCGCCGTGCGCAGCGGCATCACGTCGGGCTTCTCGGCGGTGCTCGCGATCGTCACGACCGCCTTCTCCTCGTTCGAGCGGAGCACGGCGTCCATGATCTCGAGCACGTGCAGGGCCACGCGGCCGGAGGCGCGGTGCGGGCGGTCCTCCGCGATCGCCTCCGCGAGGTCGGCCAGTCCCACTCCGCGACCGGTGTCGATCACGCCGGCGGAGTCGGGGACGACCCGCCAGTCCTCGTCGCGGACGGCGACCTCGACCGGGTCCGAGAACATGTTCGGATCCGGGACCGAGATGGTGCCCTCGGTGCCGTAGACCTCGAACTTCGGGGCCCGGCTGCGCCAGACCTCGAAGCTCACGGTGACGGTGGTGGCGACTCCGCTCGCGTGCTCGAGCAGCGCGGTGATGTGCGTGTCGATCGTCACCTCGATCGGCGTGCCCGCCTTCGGCCCGGTCTCGATCGTGCGCGGGCGGTCGGAGCGGGTGGCCAGGCCCGTGACGCGGACGACCGGCCCGAAGAAGTGCACGAGCGCCGTCAGGTAGTACGGGCCCATGTCCAGCAGCGGGCCGCCGCCGGGCTGGTAGTAGAACTCGGGCGCCGGGTGCCAGCGCTCGTGGCCGGGAGCGGCCCAGTGCACCTGCGCGGCGATCGGGGTGCCGATCGCGCCGGAGTCGAGGGTGAGGCGCGCGGTCTGCACGCCGGTCCCGAGCACCGTGTCCGGGGCGCTCGCGAAGCGCAGGCCCAGCTCGTCCGCGAGGTCGAGCATCGGCGCGGCCTCGGCCGGGTTCAGCCCGAGCGGCTTCTCGGCGAAGACGTGCTTGCCCGCCTTCAGGGCGCGGGTGCCGATCTCGACGTGCGCCGCCGGGATCGTGAGGTTCAGCACCGCGTCGATCTCCGGGTCGTCGATCAGCGCGTCGACGGTGAGGGCGCGGACGCCCTGCTCGTCGGCGACCTGCTGCGCCCGCTCCTGGTTCAGGTCGGCGACCGCGACGAGGCGGAGGCCGGGGAAGGTCGGGAGGTTCGCGAGGTACTGCTCGCTGATCTTCCCGACGCCGATGATGCCGACTCTCAGCGGGACGCCCACAGCATTCCCCTCTCGATGATCGTGCGGACGTTGTCGTCCTGGAGGATCTCGACGCGGTGGCCCGGCGTCGAGACGAAGATGCGGCCCTCGCCCCAGAGGCGGGTCCAGATCGCGGGGGAGGTGATGGGGCGCTTCCACGGGTCCCACGGGCGGACGGCCTGCGTGGTCGTGGCGAGCACGTCGTTGTAGTCGTCGTGCAGCACCCAGTACTGCTCCGTGACCAGCTCGAAGTCGGTGATGCCCTGCGTGATCGGGTGGTCGGCGGCGAGTGCCGTCATCTCGATCGTGTGCGGCATGTAGTTGTCCGACTGCTCGCCGGTGCGCTCGTCCGGGTGCTTGCCGGGGTGCGAGGCGAACTGGCCGCCGATCAGCTGCAGGTAGTCGGAGTTGTCGCGGTAGGAGTCGGCGATCCCGCCGTGCCAGCCGGCGAGGCCCGTGCCGCGCTCGACCGCCGCGCGGAGGCCCAGGAACTCCTCCCACTGGATGGAGGTCATCGTGTTCGACTGCACGATCAGGTCGACCGTCCGCATGTAGGCCTCGTCGGCGTACACGGCGGTCGACTCCTCGACGCGCACGTCGTAGCCGTTGTCGCGGAGGAACGGCAGGAACAGCTCGGTCGCCTCGACCGGTTGGTGGCCGTCCCAGCCCCCTCGGACGACGAGGGCCGTCTTGCCGGGAGTGGTCGGGGAGTGGTCGGTCATCGTCGTCCTCACGTGCGGGCGGATCACTCCGCGGTTCGTCATCGAACAGGACTTGCGCAACTTCTGTGCGGGAGCCCCGGCGTCCGACCATCATGCACCGCGGTTCCCGGCGGGAGCAAGCCGTCCGCGCGCCGGTCCAGTTGCGAAAGTCGGTATCCGCTACGGTGAGCACATGCCCGACCACGACGACGTCTCCGGAGCGACCACCCGCCCGACCATGGCGCTCATCGCCGAGCGCGCCGGGACCAGCGTCCCCACCGTCTCGAAGGTGCTCAACGGCGGCACCGACGTCTCGGAGGCGACCCGTCTGCGCGTGATGGAGGCGGCGCACGCGCTCGGCTACCGCCGCCGACCGCGCCTGCGCCCGCCGGTCGAGGATCCGCACTCCGCCCAGATCGTCGACGTCGTCGTCGGCCACATCGGCGGCACCTGGATCGGACCGGTCCTCGAGGGGATCGAGGCCGAGGCCTCCGCCGCCGGGGTCGACCTGGTGCTCACCCGCGCCCGCGACGACGGCGCCTGGATCAGCCGCCTCCTCCGCCGCCCCTCGCTCGGCGCCATCGTGGTGCTGGTCAACGTCTCGGCCGCGCAGCTGCACCTGCTGACCACCGCCGAGCTGCCCGTCGTCGTCGTCGACCCCAGCACACGGCCGCCGGCCGACGTCGCGAGCATCGGCGCGACCAACTGGGACGGGGGCCGCATGGCCGCCGAGCACCTGCTCGACGCCGGCCACACCCGCTTCGGCGTCCTCGGCGGCACCCGCACCCAGCTCTACAGCAGCGCCCGGATCGACGGCTTCACCACCGCGCTCCGCGCCGCCGGGGTCGAGGATCCGCGCGTCGCCTACTGCGACTGGGACCGCGAGCTGGCCCGCGAGGCCGCCGGGCTGATGCTCGCCGAGCCGGACGCGCCGACCGCCTTCTTCGCCTGCTCCGATGTGATGGCGCTCGGCGTCTACGAGGCCGCCGACGACGCCGGCCTCCGCATCCCGCGAGACCTCAGCGTCATCGGCTTCGACGACGTCGAGGAGTCGGCCTGGGCGACCCCGCCGATGACCACGATCCAGCAGCCCATCGGCGAGATGGGCGCCATCGCCTTCCGGATGCTGCACCAGGCGCACCGGTCGGCGACCCCGCTCGCCTCGGGAGCCTCGGCCACCCGCATGGAGCTGGAGACGCGGCTGATCCGCCGCGCCTCCGTCGCACCCGTGCGCGTCTAGCGCCGCCCGCTCGCCCTCCCACCCCGCCCCCTCGGGATCGATGCGTCACGAACGGCCCCTCTCCCGCGCCCGTGACGACCGTTCGTGACGCATCGACCCCGGCGGGCGCCGCGGTCGGTGGCGACCCGGGTCGCACCGCCTATGCTGCCCGGATGCGCAGCGCGACCGGGGGGATGGTGGTCGCGTCGTTCGTCTCGCGGATCCTCGGGTTCGTCCGGCTGGCGCTCCTGGTCGTGGCGGTCGGCGGCACGAGCGCGTCGGTCGGCGGGCAGGTGTTCGAGGTCGCGAACTCCGCGCCCACCTACCTGTACGGGCTCATCGCGGGCGGGGTGCTCGGCGCGGTGCTCGTGCCGCAGATGGTCCGGGCGCGGGCCGACGGACCGGAGGGCGTGCGGACCCTCGAGCGGCTGCTCACCGTGTGCCTCGGCGGAGCGGCGCTCCTCACGGCCGCCTGCACGCTCGCGGCGCCGCTGATCGTCGGGCTCTACGCCGGGGGCTGGTCGGCCGACTGGGCTCTGCTCGCCACCCAGATGGCCTACTGGTGCCTGCCGCAGATCTTCTTCTACATCGTCTTCGCCGTCTTCTCGCAGCTGCTCAACTCCGCCGAGAAGTACGGGCCGGGCGCGTGGGCGCCCGCCTGCGCGAACGTGATCTCGGTGCTCGGGATCGCGGTGTTCCTCCTGATCCACCCCGAGGCGGCGTCGACGCCCGCCGACGAGTGGACGCCGGAGATGGTGGCGCTCCTGTGCGGCACTGCCACCGCGGCGATCGTGGTGCAGGGGGTGATCGCGGTCGCGTTCTCGCGGTCCGTCGGCGTCCGCCTGCGGCCGCGCTTCGGCGTCGCCGGGCTCGGCGGAGTGTCGCGGGACGCGGTCTGTGTGTTCCTCGGCGCCCTCGTCGCAGAGGTGTCGTACATCGTCGTCTCGAACGCGGCGACGGCGGCCGGCCAGGCCATGAACCGCGCCGGCGTCGACGGGCCGAGCCTCAACTCCTTCTCGAGCGCGCAGCTGCTGCTCCTGCTGCCGCACGGCATCCTGGTCGTCTCCGTCGCCACGGCGATGTTCACGCCGCTCAGCCGGGACCTGCACCGCGGCGATCGGGCGGCCGCGGCGGTGAACCTCCGACGGACCGAGGACGCGGTGCTCGCCGTCACTCTGCTCGCGACGCTCCTGTTCGTCGCGGCGGCGCCACTGCTCACGCAGCTCGTCTTCGGCACACCGGTGATCGGCGGAGTCCTGCAGCTGCTCGCCCTGAGCCTGGTCGGCTTCAGCCAGACCTACGTCCTCAACCGGGCGATGTTCGCGCTGGGTCGGGCCCGCGACTCGCTGGCGACCCAGGTCGTCTCGGCCGTCGGCGTCGCGGCGGGGGCGCTCGTCGGCGGGCTCCTCCTGCCTGCCGAACTCGTCGTGCCGGCGATCGCGGGCGGCACCGCCCTCGGGACCACGGCCGCGTGGGCCCTCGCCCACTGGCTGGTCCGGCGCCGGATCGGCGTCGTGCCGCAGCCGACCCGGGACCGCCGCGCCGCTCTCGTCGCGGCGCTGGTCGCAGCCTGCGCGTCGGTGCCGCTCGGCCTGCTGCTCGCCGTGCCCGCCGACCGCCTCGCGGCCGGCGCCGTGCTGCTGCCGGTCGGACTCGCGATCACCGCCCTGTTCGTGGTCGTGCACCGGGTCGTCGGCGGGCGCTGGCTCTGGTCGCTGGTGCTCGCGCCGCTCTGAGGGGCTGCGCCTGCGGTCCCGCAGCCCCGACCCTCAGTGCCCCGCGCCGAGGTTCCCGGCGAGGCGGCCGTGCATCCGGGTGGAGGCGTCGTTCATGCCCGCGATCACGGCGCGGGTGCCGTGGCGCTCGTACTTGGTGGTGACGGCGTCCAGCGCGGCGACGGTCGAGGCGTCCCAGATGTGGGAGCCGGAGAGGTCGATCACGACGTGCGCAGGGTCCTCCGCGTAGGAGAACTGCGTGGTGAGGTCGTTGCTGGAGGCGAAGAACAGCTCGCCGGTGACCGTGTAGTGGGCCGTCGATCCGTCGGCCGAGAGGGTGCGCTCGACGGTGGCGAAGTGGGCGACCCGGCGGGCGAAGACGACCATGGCGGCGAGGACGCCGACGACGACTCCGATCGCCAGGTTGTGGGTGAGGACGACCACGACGACCGTGGCGATCATGACGACCGTCTCGCCCACGGGCATCCGCTTCAGGGTCGACGGGCGGATGCTGTGCCAGTCGAAGGTCGCCACCGAGACCATCACCATCACCGCGACCAGCGCGGCCATCGGGATGATCGCGACGAGGTCGCCGAGCGCGACGACGAGGATCAGGAGGAACACGCCGGCGAGGAAGGTCGAGATGCGGGTGCGGGCGCCGGACGCCTTCACGTTGATCATCGTCTGGCCGATCATCGCGCAGCCGCCCATGCCGCCGAACAGGCCGGAGAGCACGTTCGCGGCGCCCTGCCCGAGCGACTCGCGGGTCTTGCGGGAGGGGGTGTCGGTGATGTCGTCGACGAGCTTCGCGGTCATCAGCGACTCGAGGAGTCCGACGAGCGCCATCGCGACGGCGTACGGCGCGATGGTCGTGAAGGTCTCCCAGGTCAGCGGTACGTTCGGCAGGAACAGCTCGGGGAGGCTGCGGGGCAGCTCGCCCTGATCGCCCACGGTCGGCACGGCGACCGCCGTGACGACGACCGCCGCGGTGATGAGGACGATGGCGACGAGGGGCGCCGGAACGGCCTTCGTCAGGCGCGGCATCACGACCATGATCACGATGCCGACGGCGACCAGCGGGTAGACCAGCCAGGGCACGCCGATCAGGTTGGGGATCTGCGCCGAGAAGATCAGGATCGCCAGCGCGTTCACGAATCCGACCATCACGCTGCGGGGGATGAAGCGCATGAGCTTCGCCACTCCGAGCAGCCCGAGCACGATCTGGAACACGCCCGCGAGGATCACCGTCGCGATGAAGTAGTCCATCCCGTAGTCGCGGGCGACGGGGGCGATCACGAGGGCGACGGCGCCCGTGGCGGCGGTGATCATCGCGGGGCGTCCGCCGAGGAACGCGATCGCCACGGCCATCACGAACGACGAGAAGAGGCCGACCCGCGGATCCACGCCCGCGATGATCGAGAACGAGATCGCCTCGGGGATGAGCGCGAGCGCGACCACGAGGCCGGCGAGGACCTCGCGGGTCAGGATGCGGGGGGTGCGCAGCGCCGTCATCACGGTGGGCTCGGCGTGCGGGCGGGCAGGGGTCTTCGAGGCGAGGGCCATCGCGGCGGCTCCAGGGAGTGGGAGGGGTGCTCGACGAGGAGCGCGGAGGGCTGCGGCATCGGGTCGGCGGAAGCGGGCGGGGATGCCAAGCTTGCAGAGGCGTGTCAGCAGCACGGGCAACCCTACCCTCACGTAAGGGTAGATCTGAAGGGGTGAGCAGGATCGGCACCATGCACATCGGCGAGCTCGCCGAGCGGACCGGCCTCTCGCTCCGGACCCTGCGCCACTACGACGAGATCGGCCTCGTGAAGGCGTCCGGCCGCACCGAGGGCGGCTTCCGCCTCTACACGTCCACCGACTACGACCGCCTGATCCTCATCCGCCGCATGAAGCCGCTCGGCTTCTCGCTGGAGGAGATGGCCGCGCTGCTCCGCGTGATCGACACCCTCGAGGCCGAGGGCGACGACGCGCCGGCCGAGGTCCGCGCGCAGCTCGACGGCTTCGTCGCGCAGGCCCGCGAGCGCCGCGAGGCGCTGAGCGCCCAGCTCGCGATGGCCGACGAGTTCGTCGAGCTGCTCACCAGCCGCTGAGCCCGGCCGCCGAGCCCCGCCGCCCGGCCGCCTGCGCGATCGATGCGTCGCGAACGGCTCCCGTTCGCCTCCGATGACGACCCTTCGCGACGCATCGGATCCCCGGGAGCGCGGGAGAGCCGCTCAGGTCGCGGTCGCGTCGGGGAGCTGCTCCGGGCAGTCGCCGCCCGGCTCGGTGGCGAGCTCGAAGTGCCAGATCTCGTTCGCGTAGATCTGGCAGAGCCCGTAGTCGGTGCCGTGCTGCGCGAGCCAGCTGTCCGCGTCCGTGTAGCCGATGTCGACCGCGCCGCCGGTGAGGTGGGCGGAGGAGGTGACGGATGCGACGCGGCGGCCGCGGCCCGACGGCGGCCGTCAGCCGCGCGGGCCGCGGGCCAGCAGGGCGTGCAGCAGCGGCAGCGCCGACGCGATCATCAGCACGGTCCCGAAGCCGCTGTCGTCCGGGCGCACGACGGCGCCGGCGATCAGCAGTCCCGCGAACAGCACGGCCGAGATCACGCGGCGGACGGTGCCCTCGAGCCGGTTCAGCCGGCGCTCGATCGTGGGGACGGTGACCGCGAGCTCGCCGTCGTCGAGGGTCGTGACGAGCTCGTCGAGCCGGCGCGGCAGGCGCCAGATCAGGCCGAGCGTGTCGACGGCCTGCTTGCCGACGTCCTGCACGACGGAGCCGCGCTCCTCGCGGATCAGCTGCTGCGCGTAGGGCTCGACCGAGTCCCACAGGTTGAAGGCCGGGTCGAGCGCGCTGCAGACGCCCGAGGTCAGCGACATCGCGCGGATGACGAGCAGGAAGTTCTCGGGGAGCTGGAACGGCAGCGCGCGCACCACGTCGCCGAACTGCACGGCGAAGTCGCGGAACTCGCGCGGGTCCACCTCCCGCAGCTCGGCGAAGCCCATGCCGCCGAAGCGGGCGAAGAGCTGCGTGAGCGCCCGCTCCAGCTCGCGGGAGTCGGCCGAGGGGAGGAGGACGCCGACCGCTCGGGCCGCGTCGACGAGCCCCTTGCCGTCGCGGGAGGCGGCGGCGATCAGCATCCGGCGCAGGCCCGCGCGGGTGCTCGGCGGCACCTCGCCCATCATCCCGAAGTCGATGAAGGTGAGGCGCCAGGGCAGCTCGCCCCCGGGGGTCGGCGTGACGAAGACGTTGCCGGGGTGCGGATCCGCGTGGAAGTAGCCGTTGGTGAAGAGCTGGTCGAACATCACGGCCGCGAAGACCGGAGCGACCTCCCGCGGGTCGATCCCGGCGGCCAGCAGCGCGGCGTGGTCGGTGATCTTGATCGCGGTGACGTCCTCGAGCGTGAGGACCTTGCGGGTCGAGCGCTCCCAGACCACGTCCGGGACGGCCACCCGGGCGTCGCCCGCGAAGTCGGCGGCGAAGCGGACGGAGTTGGCCGCCTCCTGCAGGTAGTCGATCTCCTCGAGGCTGGTGACCGCGAACTCCTCGACGAGCGCCGGGGCGTCGACGCGGTCCGAGACCAGGCGCACGTGGCTGAGCCAGCCGCCGACGCGGCGCAGAGCCGCGAGGTCGACCTCGACGATCTGGTCGATCCCCGGCCGCTGCACCTTCATGATGGCGGCGGAGTAGCCGGTGTCCTCGGCGTCGACGGGGGAGAGCCGGGCGCGGTGGGCCTGCCCGAGAGAGGCGGCGGCGACGGGTGACTCGTCGACTCCGGCGTACGCGCGCTCGAGCGGCAGCCCGAGCTCGGACTCGGCCAGCGCCCGGATCCGCGGGAACGGGACGGGCGGGACCTCGTCCTGCAGCCCCTCCAGCTCGCGGGTGATCTCGGGCGGCAGCACGTCCAGGCGCGACGACATGAACTGGCCGACCTTGATCATCAGGCCGCCGAGGTCGACCGCGAGCACGTGGAAGCTGCGGGCGAAGCGGCGCATCCGGCCGGGCCGGGTGCGGAGCGCGACGCGCGTGAGCCCCACCCGCGGCAGGAGCAGGTCGAAGAACCAGGTGACCGCGAGATGCCACGCGGCGAAGCGGAGGATCCGGCGGTAGCGCCGCCGGTCCTCCCGCTCTCGGTGGCCCGGGGCGGCAGGACCCGGGCTGACCGAGGCCACCCGGGTCAGTCCTGCGCGAGGATCGCGTACAGGCGGCGGCGCACGTCCTCGAGTTCGGCGACGGCCTTGCGGATCTGCTCGGGGGTGCCCGAGCGTCCGACCTGGGCCGCGGCCTGGGCGAGCTCGAGGCCCGCCTTGGGCAGGGCGCCGAAGTCGACGTGGTCGGAGTCGTTCCACGGGGTCGAGGTGCCGTGCTCGGCGACCGTCGCGCGGCCGGCGTCGGTCAGCGTGTAGGTCTTGCGGCCGTTCTGCTCGTCGGCCGTGATGAGGCCCTCGTCCGCGAGGAGCTGGAGGGTCGGGTAGACCGAGCCGGGGCTCGGCTTCCAGTCGCCTCCGCTGCGCTCCTCGATCTCGCGGATGATCTGGTAGCCGTGCATGGGCTGCTCGGCGAGGAGCGCGAGCACCGCGGTGCGCACGTCCCCGCGGCCGACCCGGGAGCCGACGCGCTTCTCCATGCGGGAGCGGGCCTGCTCCATCGCGCGCCAGATGCTCTCGATGGGCGTGCCGGTGCCGAACGCGCCGGTCGATGACGATCCGTTCATGATGACCTCCTGTTTCTCCGAACGATACTCAGCGATATGGGTGGCGACTGTGAACGACTGCCGCGTCGGCTCAGAGCTTCGCGAGCTTCGCCCGGGCGACGAGGAACAGCCCGTACATGACCAGTCCCGCGCTGACGAGGGTCAGGGCGATCGTGCCGTACGGAGGGACGTCGAGGAATCGGATGGCCCCGTCGAGCCCGGTCGCCTGGCGGGCGTCGCCGGTCAGCGCCGCGACCACGAAGATCCCGCCGGCCAGGCCCAGCGCGAGCCCCTTCGTGATGTAGCCGGTCGCGCCGAGGATCAGCACGGCGGTCCCCGTCGGGCCCTCGGGGATGCGGACGAGCTTGCGGAAGCCGCGCCGGATCCCGATCGCGACGAAGCCGATCCCGCTGCCCAGCACGATCCCGCCGACGATCACGAGGATCACGACGCCGACCGTGCTCGTCAGCAGCTCGGTGTTGATGCGGCGTATCGTGGCCGAGGAGCTCGTCGAGCCGCCGAGGGCGAAGACGAGCGTGGTGCCCGCGAGCGTGAGGGAGGCGATGCCCTTGCCCGACTCGACGATCCGGCGGCCCAGGCGGGCGGGGAGCCCCGGCGCGGAGGAGCGCCCGCCGAGGGAGAGCTGCCAGAGGCCGAGCGCGACCAGCCCGATCAGCGCGGCCCAGACCACCACGAGCCCGACGGGGGAGTCGGCCATGCGCCCGATCGCTCCGGACGCGTCCGCCTCCCGCGAGGTCTCGTCGCTGACCGCGACGCGCAGGGCGAGGCCGCCGATCAGGAGGTGGATCAGTCCGTTGACGGCGAAGCCCGTGCGGGCGAGGCGCCGGAAGCGCCGGGTCCGGACTCCGGCGCGCGGCGACGGCACGCTCGCAGTGGACATCGCGCAACCCTCTCATCCCCGGCGGCCCCGGCGCCTCCTGACCCGCCGACGCGCGCTTGGCAACCCTCTCCGGCCGGGGTGCCCGAGTCGTGGGATGGAGGTGCGGCGCGGTTCGCACCGCAGCAGGACGAGAGAAGGAACCCCATGCGTGCACGCCGACGTCGCGCGGGCGGTCGCCGAGGGCCGAGGCGGGGCGGACGTCCCGGACCGGTCCCGGGCAGGGGAGGGCGGCGACGATGACCGGAGCGACGCTCCTCGTCCGCCGCCCGTCGAGCCCGGCCTCGCGGGTGCTGGTGCTCCACGCGACGGCGGTCGAGCTGGAGCTGCTGGTGGCCGCGCTGCTCGGACTCGCCGAGGCGACGCCGTGCCTCGACGTGCGGGTGGCGGCGAGGTCGCGGGCGGCGGTCCTGCTGGCGACCGTCGATCCGGAGGCGGTGCTGCCGCTGGCCGAGGCGCGGCGGGTCCGCGTCGGGCTCCGCCGCGAGCGCGAGGAGCTGGAGCGCGGCGGGATCGGGTGCCGGCACGTCGTCGAGGCGCGGGCCGGCCGTCGGTAGCTCCGGAGCGGGTCCGATCGGCCGCCGGCCTCGCGACGAAGTCCTGACGGAGGTCGTCCACCGCCGATGTGCACCGCGCCGTCCCGCCCCCGTCAGCAGCAGCCGCAGGCCTCGGAGTCCTCCCTCGTCAGCGCGGAGATCGGCGTCGTGCAGGACTCGCCGCGCCAGGCCTCCAGGCCCTCGCGGATGGCGACCGCGGCGATCACGAGACCGGCGACGGGGTCGGCCCACGTCCATCCGAGCGTGCTGTTCAGCAGCAGGCCCACCAGGACGGCGGCGGAGAGGTACGAGCAGAGGAGCGTCTGCTTCGAGTCCGCGACGGCCGAGGCCGAGCCGAGCTCGCGGCCGATCCGGCGCTCGAGCAGCGAGAACGCGGGCATCACCAGCAGGCTGACGGCGGCCAGCACGATGCCGACGGGGGAGTGCTGGGCCTCCGAGAATCCGAGCAGCGCCCGGACCGAGTCGACGGCGACGAACGCGGCCAGGCCGAGGAACGAGACGGCGATCACCCGCAGCGCGGTGCGCTCGCGCGCCTCCGGATCGCGGCCCGAGAACTGCCAGGCGACGGCCGCGGCGGAGAGCACCTCCACCACGGAGTCGAGGCCGAAGGCGACGAGTGCGGTGGACGACGCGACCGTCCCGGCGGCGAGTGCCACGATCGCCTCCACCACGTTGTAGGCGATGGTCGCGCCGACGATCCAGCGGATCCGCCTCTGCAGCACGCGGCGGCGGGCGGGGAGGAGCGGAGCGCGCAGGGCGGTCATGCGCAGCGGCAGTCGTCGCCGGAGCAGCAGTCCGGATCGACGACCAGGGCCAGGCGGAGCAGGTGGTCGAGCGCCCCGGCGATCCGGGTCTCGGCAAGCCGGTACCAGGTGTACCGCCCGTCCTTCACGGCCTCCACCAGCCCGCATCCGCGGAGGCATGCGAGCTGATTCGACATCACCTGCCGCGACACCCCGAGCGCGTCCGCGAGGTCGGAGGGGACGGCCGGAGCCTCGCGCAGCGCGAGCAGGATCCGTGACCGGGTCTCGTCCGCCAGGGCGGATCCGAGGCGCGCGAGAGCAGCGGAGTGGGTGAGGGTCGCGGTGGCGGGCACGGAAGCGACGATACACGCGATGCTGTATCGAGCGCGAGGGCGGTGGTCTCTCCTCGAACGGGCGAGCTCCCCTCCTGCTCCCCCCGTCGGGTGGGCGGACGGGCCGCACTGCCGCGGATCCCCGGGGCCGGCCTCCACCGCGCGCCCCGAGCGGCCCGCGCGCCGTGCCAGGATCCCCTTGATCACGGCGCCCGTCCGCCGCTCCGCCGCTCGGTCTCCTGGAAGGGCCACGGACCCGCCTTGCTCGATGCCACGACCCTCCGCGTCGCCTTCGGGGTCACCGCCCTCACCCTCTTCCTGCTGTTCGCGCTGGTCACCTACCGGTCGACGCGCTCGTCCTTCAGCTTCTGGTGGTGCACGGCGCTCGCGCTGTTCATGGGCGGCTCGCTCGCCTACCTTCGCGACGGCACGGCCGACCAGGTGTGGGCGAATCCGCTCGGCAACGGGCTCATCGTGGCCGGCGCCGCCGCGGTCTGGGCGGCGAGCCGCTCCCTCCGCGGCCGGCCGACGCCGTGGTGGCTGGTGGTCGCTCCGACCGTGGTGGTGACGGGCGTGTCCAGCCTCGACTCGCCCGCCGTCAACGACTGGTCGGGAGGGCCGCTCTACCTCGCCTCGATGGCGCTCCTCATCGGCCTGTCGACCCGCGAGATCACGCTGCTCGGCGCCGGACGCTCGCGGACGCGCTGGCCGCTGCTGCTGAGCTCCGGCGCCCTCTCCCTCTACTACGCGCTCCGGTTCGCCGTGTTCCTGGCCGCGGGGCTGCGCAGCGAGCTGTTCGCGACCTGGTTCGGGACCCCGACCACCACGCTGATCACGCTGGTGCTGCTGGTCGTGGTGTCGTTCAGCATGGCGTCGCTCAGCGGCGAGCAGGTCGCGCAGATGCTCACCGCCGGCGCCGCCCGCTCGCGGCAGGAGCTCGCCGACGGCGAGAGGGTGCAGCGGCGGCTCGAGCCCCGCTCGGTCCCGGACCTCCCGGGCTACGACGTCGCCGGCGCCTGCGTGCCGAGCGGGACGGTGAGCGGCGACTTCTTCGACTGGCGCTGCACGCCCGACGGGCTCGCCGTCACCGTCGCCGACGTCATGGGCAAGGGGGTCGGCGCCGCGATGATCGCCGCCACGGTCCGCGCCGCCCCTGCGCGTCACTCCTCCCGCCCTCGGCCCCGCGGCGACGATGGCGCTCATCGACCGGGTCGTCGAGCCGGACCTGTCGGCGAACGACGCGTTCGTCACGCTCCTCCACCTGCGGCTCAGCGCCTCGACCGGCGACATCGCGCTCGTCGACGCCGGGCACGGACTCGGGATCGTCTGCCGCGCCGACGGCTCGCGCGAGCGCATCCCCTCCGCCCATCTGCCGCTCGGCCTCCTCGGCACGCAGGAGTGGGAGCCGACCGGCCTCCGGCTCCACCCCGGCGACCTGCTGCTGATCTGCAGCGACGGTGTGCTCGACCTCTTCGACGGCTCCCTCGCCGCCCTCGACCGGGTGGCCGACGCGGCCGTCGCCGCCCCCGCGACCGCCGCCGACGCGGTCGCCGGCGTCACCCGCCTGGCGGCCGAGGGAATGCTGGCGGACGACGTGACCGTGGTGGCGATCCGGCGGACCTCGGGGAGCTGACCCGGCCTCAGCCCCGCCCCGCCTGCAGCCGGAGCCCGGCCAGCAGCAGGTCGAGGCCGGAGCGGAACACGTCGAGGTCGTCGTGCGTCGCCATGACGTCGGCCGCGTGGTGGCCGAAGGGGAACTCCTCCGGATCGAGGGCGCGCCAGCGGTCGGCCAGGTGCTCGAGGAACTCGCCCCTCTCCATCCCGCTCTCGAGAAACTCGCGGGGCGGCGGCTGCGCCAGGTCGGCCGCGACTCCGACGACGTAGCTGACGATGGACGACACGGCGTGGAACCGCTGCCGGGGCGTCAGGTCGAGAGCCATGAGCTGCTGCCCGAGGCGCTCGTACATCGCCATCGAGTTGGGCTGCACCCCGGTCGTGCGGAGCATGTAGAGGCCGAACCAGGGTCGGCGGACGCACTCGTCGAAGAGGGCCAGTGCGACGGCGCGGACGTTGTCGATCGGGTCCGGCCCGTGGGTGAGCGGCTCGCTGTCTGCGAGGACCCGACCCATGACCTCGTCGGTCGCCCGCTCCAGCAGCTCGTCGCGGCTGCCGACGTACCAGTAGATGCTCGCCACGCCGCCGCCGAGTCGGGCCGCGAGCGCGCGGAACGTGAGGGCCGACTCCCCGGACTCGTCGAGGATCGCGATCGCCTCGGCCAGCACGGTGTCGAGCGAGTGCGACGCTCGGCGGCGGCCCCGGGCGGGGGAGGGCGCGGCAGCGGTCTCCGTCGGGCGATCTGCAGGCATGGCTTGCATCTTACCGAACGGCGTTCCATACTATCGAACGCCGTACGAGAGTCGAACGGCGTTCGATAGGAAGGCGCCTCGATGTCCGCTCCGACGACCACCTCCGCCGAGTCCCGCGCTCACACCTCCCTCCGCTCCGCGGCACTCCCGCTCGCCGCTCTCTGCCTCGCGTTCTTCGTCGAGATGGTCGACAACACGCTGCTCTCGATCGCCCTCCCGACGATCGGACGCTCACTCGACGGGTCGACCGCCGGACTGCAGTGGGTGACCGGTGCCTACTCCCTGACCTTCGGCGGGCTGCTGCTGACAGCCGGGTCCGCCGCCGACCGGTTCGGCCGCCGCCGCGTGCTCCTCACCGGCCTCGCCGCGTTCGGGCTGATCAGCCTCGCCGTCGTCCTCGTCACCGACATCGGCCAGCTGATCGCCCTCCGCGCGGCGCTCGGCTGTGCCGCGGCCGCCATGGCGCCCGTCACGATGTCGCTGGTGTTCCGGCTCTTCGACGACGAGAGGCTCCGCATGCGGTCAATCACGATCGTGATGATCGTCGGGATGTCCGGCATGGTCCTCGGCCCCCTCCTCGGCGGCTCGATCCTCAGCACCGTCAGCTGGCAGTGGCTGCTCGTCGTCAACGCCCCGATCGCGCTGCTGGTCTGGATCGGCGTGCGCCTCGGAGTCGCCGCGGACCAGCGCGCCGACCTCACCTCCGGTCGGCTCGACCTGCCGGGGACCGCCCTCACCGTCGCCGCGGTGGGGCTCGGCTGCTACACGCTCACCAGCGGAGTCGAGAACGGCTGGCTGTCGCTCCTCACGATCGCCTGCGCCGCGGGCACCGTCGCCGCCGTCGCGGGATTCGCCGTCCGCGAGCGCCGCGCCGTCTCGCCCATGATCGACCTCGCGATCTTCCGCGCCGGCCCCGCGCGGGGAGCGGCGCTCACGCAGCTCGGCGCCTCGGTCGCCTTCGCGAGCGTCCTGTTCGGCCTGATCCTGCACTTCCAGTACGCCTACGGCTGGAGCCCGGTGCGCGCCGGCCTCGCGAACCTGCCCGTCATCGTCACGATGCTCGCCGCCACTCCGGTCACCGAGCACCTCGCCGCGAAGCTGGGGCACCGCGCGGCCTGCCTGATCGGCACCGGGCTCCTGGTCGGCGCGCTGCTCGGGATGTCCTGGGCGGTGGACCGGGGCTACCTCGCGATCGCCGTGATGATGGTCGTGATGACGGTGGGCCTGCGGACGATCATGACCATCTGCGCCGTCGCCCTCGTCGAGGCGATGCCCGCGAACCGCACCTCGATCGGTGCGGCGCTCAACGACACGGCCCAGGAGATCGGCACCAGCATCGGCACGGCCGTCGTCGGCACGCTGATCGCCGCACTGGTGGCGACCACCCTCCCGGCGGGCGCGTGGAGCGCGGACCTCGTCCGGAGCTTCTTCGCGGGTGAGCGGGTCGCTTTCCTGGTCGTGGCGGTCCTCGTCGGCGTGATCGCGACGATCGGCTCGCTGTCCCTCAGCGACTCCCGCTCCACCGAGGAGCCGGCGGCGGCCTAGTCCATCGGGTCGCGCCGGGCGTCCTCGAGGTCGGCGATGTCCGTGTACTCGAGGAAGTCCAGCGGAGGGATGTCCGTCATCTCCTCGCTCCACGAGGGACGGGCCGGCTGCATGCGGCGCGTCTCGAGCTCGATGTGGGCGATGACCTCCGCGGAGCGCCGGACGCTCAGGGCAGGACGGTTGACAGCCGCCCGTCGAGTCCGGTGGGGGAGGTGTCGCGCGGTGGAGCCCGCGCTCAGAGCTGCGCGAGCAGCCTCCCGCACGCCTGCTCGCAGCGGCGGCAGGCCTCGGCGCAGATCCGGCAGTGCTCGTGCATCCCGGCGTGCTGCTCGCAGTCGTCGGCGCAGGCGCGGCAGGCCAGGAGGCAGGCCTCGACGAGGGCGCGGACGGCCGCGGATCCGACGACGCCTCGGCGCGACAGCACGGCGCCGGTCGCGGCGCACACGTCGGCGCAGGCGAGGTCGGTGCGGATGCAGTGGACCAGCTCGGCGACCGACTCCTCGCCGAGGCACGCGTCGGCGCAGGCGGTGCAGGTGAGTGCGCAGGCGCCGCACGCGTCGATGCACTCGGCCAGGACCTCCGGATCGACGCCTCGCAGCTCCTCGGGGTGGCTCCGGATCATGTCGCTCGTGCTGCTCATGGCGCGTCCTCTCGTCGTGACCCCGGCGGGTCGATCGGTCCGGGCGACGCTACGGGCCCGCCCGCGACCGGGCGAGGGCCTGGCCAGGCACCGCGGCCGGTGATAGCCGCGCGGTCAGCCCCTCACGACGAAGGCGTCGTGGATCAGGTTGCCCCCGGTCGCCGCCGGATTCCGTGTGCTGCCGCGGGTGATCGTGACGGTGTGGGTGCCGGCGGGCAGGGTCCCGCTGGTCCAGACGGTCTGGGCGGAGCGGGTGGTGGCGCTGTAGCGGTCGACCGAGGCCACGAGGACGCCGTCGAGGCGGACCTCGTCGATCCCGGACGTGCTGGACCGGCGGCTCACCCACGAGACTCCGGTGCCGGTGAAGCGGAGGGTGGCGGAGGCGCCCCCTGTCGACGAGAAGGAGACACCGCCGCCGCTGTCCGCGGAGGAGGAGGTGGTGGACCAGGTGCCCGTGACGGCGACGGCCGGCGAGCCGTTCTGGTGGGTGCCGGCCCCGACGGCGGCGAGCGGAGTCGCGGTGGCGGTCGGCGTGGAGGTCGAGGTCGGCGCTGCCGTCGCGGTCGGCGTGGGCGTGGCCGTCGGCACCGGGGTGGCGGCGCTCTTCGCGAGCACGATGGACGCCGTCCCTCCCTTCAGCCCGCTCGGCCGGAACGTGATCGTCGTCGCGGTGCTCGTCCTGCTCGTCACGCTCAAGGCGGCGCTCGAGGACACCGTGCCCGCGGTCGGCCGCGCGAGCGTCACGGTGAGCGCGCTCGTCGAGACCTGCGTCGGGTCGACGGTCGAGACGGTCACCGTGTCCGCGTCCTCCCGGATCGAGACCAGGCCGGCGCCGGTGATGCTCGCGACCCGGGTGCCTCCGACGAGCACGGGGCTCGTGGTCCCGGCCTTCCACGACACGGCGCTCACGGTGCCGGTCGAGCGGTCGCGGGCGGCGCTCAGCTGGGGGGTGTTGCTGAGCACGGTCACGTCCGGGTCCACCGCGTACGCGGCGGTCGCCGCCTCGGAGGCGCCGGGGAGGACCGTGTACGCGTACGAGGCGCCGGTCGGGTTCGTGCCGTGGCTCGTCGTGAGGGAGTAGTAGTGGCCGGTCACCGGCGCCGTCGGACCGGCGGCGCTCACGGCGCTCCAGGCTCCGGTGCGGGTCCGCCCCTGCGCGGTCAGGGTGATCGGCGTCGGGAAGACGTAGCCCACCGACTCCGCGGAGCCGGTGATCGAGGCCCAGCGGGCGGTGCTCGTGGCGGTCGCCTCCGCACCGCGGAGGACGCCGTCGACGCGGAGCCTCGCGTCGGGAGCGACGTCGCGGCGGTCGTCGATCACCGTCTCCGCGCGCCGGCGCACCCCGTCCCAGCCGGTCCCAGACATGTCGGTCGCCGTGATCCCGGAGCCGAGCGCGAGGATCTCGTCGTCGAAGGTGAACCAGGCCTTCTTCGCGACCAGGCTCACCGACGCCGCGTCGAAGTCGAGCGCCGCGATCCCCGTCCGCCGCGACGGGCTCTCGAGGCTCCCGGTGAAGGTCGTCGTCGGGCGGGACGACGCGCCCTCGCCCGCGCTCCGGACGATCGTGTCCTCGGTGGTGCCGGGCATCCGGTACGGGTTCGCCGTGGCCCAGTAGCCGTCGTCGTACTGGCGCCCGCTGCCCAGGTGGAGCGAGGTCGCGCCGTCGCCGGTGTACCAGCCGCTGCGGTTCTCGCCGTTGAGCGACTCGTAGCGGGCGATCCGTGTGCTCGACAGGCCGACGGCGAAGCCCGAGGTCGCCGTGGTCCGCGTGAAGCGGTCCATGCCGGCGAAGGCCCGGACGCCCGAGCCGATCGGGGTCGCGGTCAGGCCCGTGTCGGCGAGGACGAGCCGCGCGCGCACGACGTCGCTGACGGATCCGGCCGTCTCGATGCTCACGGGGCTGCCGGCGTTGCAGGCCAGCCAGCTCTTCGCCAGCGCGTTCGTCCGGGTCCGGACCGCGGGCGGGGCGCTGTCGGCGAGGCGCAGCACCGCCGCCTGCAGCTGGACGCCGACGTCGCCGTCCTCCGACTCCGCCCGCGCGGTCTCGCGGCCGCGGACCGTCGACATCACGGCGCCGCACCAGGTGACGGGGGCGAAGGAGGAGGCGAGCCGGTCGTACACGCCGAGCCCCTCCGGGCTCGTGATCTCCCAGCGGGAGCCGTCGAGCAGCGAGTATAGGTCGTCGAGGGTGTCGAGCATCGAGAGCCCGTACCCGCCGCTGTAGGCGAAGACGCTGTGCTGCACGAAGGAGCCGTCGGCGTGGAAGCCGTCGCCGGACGCCACCGTCCTCAGCGCCGGGTCGATGCCGGCGGCCGCCTCCGCGATCTTCGCCGGCTGCTTCAGAAGCACTGCCCGCCCGGCGATGACCGCCGCCGTCCAGACGCGGTTGGCGCCGGTCCGGGTGACGGTGTCGGCGAAGCGCGTCGAGGCCGACAGGTAGGCCTGCACCTGCGCCGCCGAGAGGTCGGGGTAGAGGAGGGCGGTGATGCTGTTCAGCTCGAGCGGGATGCCGATCTGCTGCTCCCACCAGCGGGAGGTGCCGGTGGTGGAGCGGTTGTAGCGGTTCGCCGAGAGCCAGTCGGCGGTCGTGACGACGTCGCGGAGGAGCGCCGGGTCGCCGCTGAGGGCGGTGCCGGGGGTCTTCAGCGCGGTCGCGAGGACGGTGACCCGCTTGTAGGCGGTCCACACCTCCACCGCCGAGGTGCCCGTGACCAGATCGGGCCAGGGCTCGCCGCCGTCGGTCTCGAGCGTCGACCAGTAGCCCTCGGCCTCGGCGACGAGGCGGCCCTTCGCCGCGGCGAGGCCGCCGACGCTCCCGCTTCCCGGGATCGTGCCCGTCAGATCGGCGACGAGGGCGAGGCGCATCGCGTCGTACTCGTCGCCCGCCGAGTCGACGGCGGACGCTGTCGGCGCGGTGGCGAGCGGGAGGATCAGGACGGTCACGAGCAGGAGCGCCGCAGCGAGTGGGCTCCCGCGCCGGGGCGCGTCGGATCGAGAGGGTCGGTTCGTCTCCGCGCGCGATCGGCGGAGGGGACGCGGCTGAGTGGGCACGGGCGCTCCTGAGGCGACGCCCACGAGCCTGCGGGCTTCGGGTGCTCGCGGGTCGCCGGGGGAGCGTCGGGTGAAGATTAGGGGTCCGCTCCGTCCGGCGGCAAGAGGCGGAGGCGAGGACGGCCGGGATCGGCCACCGCCGACGCTCCCGACCGCGCGATCTGCGACAGCCGTACCCCGTGAGGGGTACAGAGGCGCCGAAGGTCCCCCACCCGTCAAGCGGGGCGATACGGTCGGAGGTGCGTGTGCGCTCCGGGGAGTCCCGGCGCGGCGCGCAGGGGGAAGGGGGCACGGATGATCGAGGCCGAGCAGGATCCGCGGCTGGTGGCGCTCGAGGCGCTCGAGATGATGGGGTCGGCTCCGGAGGAGCGCTTCGACCGGATCACACGGATGGCCGAGGAGCTGTTCCGCGTGCCCGTGGCCGAGATCCACTTCCTCGACGACACCACGCTGTTCACGAAGTCCCCGCAGCGTCCGGACGCCGTGCTCGCCTACCCGCGCGCCGGCACTTTCTGCGACGCGACGCTCGAGAAGCGCACCACCTTCGTCGTGCCGGACCTCGGTGCCGACGAGGCGTGGGCCGGGCACGAGCACGTCGCGGGGTACCCGCACGTCCGCTTCTACGCCGGGCGGCCGCTGTCGGTCGAGGGCGACCTTCAGCTGGGCACCCTCTGCCTCATCGACTTCGTGCCCCGGAGCCTCACCCCGGACGAGCGGCAGCTGCTCGAGGAGTTCGGCGAGTGGGTCGAGCGGGAGCTGCGCGACACGGCGGAGCGCGACCGCGCCGCCGACATGCAGACGCAGATGGCTCCCTCCTCCCTCCACCACCCTGCCGGCTACGAGCTCTCGGGGCTCTCGCTGCCGCGGTGGACGATCACCGGCGACTTCTACAGCTGGCGCGGCGACGACGAGACGGTCGACCTGACCCTCGTGGACGTGATGGGCAAGGGGACGGCAGCGGCGATCGTGGCCGCGTCCATCCGCTCCGCGTTCCGGGCGCGCCTGGGCGGCGACCCCGACGCGGTCGTCAGCGCGGTGAGCGCGCAGCTGCACGACGACTTCACGGCCACCGAGACCTTCGCGACCCTCTTCCACGGGCGCCTCGACACCGCGTCCGGCCGGATCGACTTCGTCGACGCGGGCCACGGGCTCACCGTCCTCCTCCGCGCCGACGGCTCGTTCCAGCGGCTCGCGGCACTGGGCCTCCCGCTGGGCATCGCGGAGGACGGCGGCTGGATCACCCAGACCGTGGAGCTCGCGGTCGGCGACTCGCTCCTGGCCTTCACCGACGGCGTCCTCGACCTCTACGACGGGACCCTGCAGTCCCTGGCGCGCGCGGTCGACCTCGCCCGCGACTCCGCCGACACCGCCGAGTTCCTGCAGGCGCTGAGGGCGCTCGCCGCCTCCGGCTCCGCGTCCGACGACATCACCGCCCTCGTGCTGACCCGCACGGGCGCCGACCGCTCCGCCGAGAAGGACCCCGCATGACGTTCACGACCGAGACGATCGCCCCCGACATCGCCGTGCTGCGGGGGGAGGGGCGGCTCAACGCGGCCTCGGCTCCGGAGCTGCGCTCGGCCGTCCGCCGGGCGATCGACGAGGGCAGCCCCCGCATCGTCGTCGAGCTCAGCGCGGTGACGTTCATGGACTCCTCCGGTCTCGGCGCCCTGGTCGGCGCTCTCAAGACCGCGCGGCAGGCGGGCGGCGACCTGCGGATCGCGGCTCCCAGCGGGCAGGTCGTGATGGTGCTGCAGCTGTCCAACCTGGACCGGGTGCTCACCCTCTTCGACACCGCCGGCGACGCGTACCGTGACTGAGCGCAGCGTCGGGTTCCGCACGCCCCCGGACGACACCGAGGTCGTCCACGAGATGCTCGCCGGGCTCTGGGGCGAGCGGCCGGACCTGCCGGCCCGCGACCGCATGGCCGTCGAGACGGCGCTGGTCGAGCTGGTCGACAACGTCATCCAGCACGCGACGTCGACGACGACGATCGTCTGCCGCCTCGTCGTGCGCGTCGAGGGAGACGCGATCCACGCGGAGCTGGTCGACACGGCCGATCCGCCGGAAATCGGCACGGGGCCGCGGGAGATGCCGGACGTCTTCGCGGAGTCGGGCCGCGGGCTCGCCCTCATCCAGGCGCTGACGACCACGTTCGAGCACGAGCGCTCGGAGGGGCGCAACGTCTGGACCCTGACCCGGGCGCTGGACTCCTAGCGACTGGCGCGGATCAGCGGATCGTGTGCGCGGTGATGACCGCGGCGGCACGCGCCAGGTCGTCCGCCATGCCGTTCAGCCCGGGGGAGGCCTTCAGCACCTCCGCGCTGACCTCGTCGTAGCGCTCGTCCACCTGCGCGAGCAGCTGCTCCCCGGAGGCGGTGAGGCGCAGCAGGACGCTGCGGCGGTCCTGCGGGTTGGCGAGCCGGTCGACGTGGCCGGCGGTGGCCAGCCGGTCGAGGAGCGCGGTCACGGCGCCCGTCGAGAGGGAGAGCTCGAGACCCAGCCACTTCGGCGTGAGGTCGGGCGACTCGCCGAGCACCTCGAGCGCGGTGAGCTCCGAGATGCCCACGCCCACGCCCGCGGCGATGCTCGCGCGGAGGTGCCGCTGCGCGTTCTCGAGCAGCCGGAGCGACTGCCGCAGCTGCACGGCGGGCGCGTCCTGGTCGACGTCGCGCGGGGTCGGTCTCTCGGTGGTCATTCGTCCTTCTCGGGGTAGGGCTGGGGTCATCGTACGGGTCGCCCTCGGGGGTCCCGGCCTGCCACCCGGACAGGGGGTGAAAGAACGATTGCAATGTATCTTGGTCATCAAGTAACTTAGCGGTCAATCGAGTTCGGCGGACCACCAGCCGGACCCTCCCCCTTCAGCATCAGCCCGCCCCACCCGATCAGGAGTCCTGCCATGTCGACCCACACCGCCAAGTCCAAGCGCGTCCGCTTCGCTCCCCTCGCCATCGCGACGAGCATCGCCGCCGCCGCTCTCCTCTCCGTCTCGATGTCCGGCACCCTGTCCGGCTTCGTCGCGAGCATCTCCAACACCGGCAACACCGCCGCCTCCGGCTCGCTCGTCATGGAGGAGAAGTCGACCGGTGCCAGCCCCATCACCTGCCTCAGCACCGACGGCGGCTCGATCAGCACCAACACCGCGACCTGCGCGACCATCAACAAGTTCGGCGGATCGACCACGATGGTCCCCGGCCAGACCGTCACCACCGCGATCACGCTGAAGAACACCGGCACCGTCAACGCCAACACCTTCACGCTGACCCCCGGCGCCACCTGCTCGCAGAGCAACAACGTCGCGGCCGGCGCCTCCGGCTCCGCCACCGACTTCTGCGGCAAGCTCAACGTCGTGATCACCTCCGGCGGGACCACCGTCTTCACCGGCACCGCCGCGACCCTCGCCGGCTCGGCCGTCAAGACCCTCAACACCGCCCCGGTCACCCCCGGCACCTCCACCCCCTTCTCCATCGCCGTGACCCTCGACTCGTCGGCCACCAACGCCTACCAGGGCCTGTCCGCCTCGCTCCCGCTCACCTGGACCTTCGCGAGCTGATCCCCTCTCCACCCGGCCCGGAGCGCCCCCGCGCGACGGGCCGGGGGAGGAGCGTCCCGCAGCGCTCCTCCTGCACCGCCCCCGAGAATCCCCCTCTCCCCCGAGACCAGGTCGACGGGGTCGGCGCCCTCGGCGCTCACGCGGATGGGGAGGACGCCCGTCGAGACGAGCGTGGCGTTCGTCGTGCCGCTGTCGACGGTG
>NZ_PSVN01000023.1:0-33098 GCF_002932235.1 Rathayibacter sp. AY1E3 | reverse complement strand
AGGCGGAGCCGGCGGTTCAGGCTGTGGCGTGCATCCCGTGACGACGATCAGGCATGCTGCGATCGCGACCGTTTTTCGCGCCTTCGAGAATGTCCCCACCAGCTCAGGGTAAGCGACGTCCCCGCTCTTCCCTTGGTCGTGCGGTTGGGGCGACCGGATGGAGTGCTCGCGATTTCCTCCGCAGAGGTCAGCTAGGGGCTACAGCAGCTTGCTAGTGTCCGGGCCTATGGATGAGCCCCGAAAGCGCGGACGCCCTTTCGTCATCGCGGGAACGACGATCGCGGCTGCAGCCGCCCTCTGTGCTCTCGTGCACTACGCCGGTCTGGCCGTATTCAGGACCGAGGGGGACGTGCCGGCGGCTTCGGCCGTCGACCTTCCAGACGGGAGCGAGCTCGTCAGTGAGACTGTCGAGTGCGCCTCCGGTGGGTGCTGGCGGCTGCTCTCGGTGCGCCCGCCCGACGCGATGACTCCCGAGCAGCTGTCGAGCGAGCTCGGAACGACGCCGCAAGCGCGCATCGCAGGAACACTCTGGGACCCGCGCACCATCACGGTGAGTTCCGCTATCGACGGACCCCTCCTCGAGGTCCGGGCCGATTACTGGTCACAGGAGTACGCGCCCTAGGCGCGCGAGTGACGCGTTCTCGAGTCGACAGCATTGGCGCCCCCCGACTGTTTCGCTGGGGGATCGCTTACCAGATGTCCTGCTCCTCACGCTGCGTCAGGGGCGACGGTGGCGGAGATCCGCCGCGTCCGTTCGATGATCAGGATGTCGGTGACTCGGATGCCGAGTGCGGTGAAGAAGCCAGCCACCGCATTCCAGTAGAGAGTCCAGAGGATGAGGCCGCCAACTTCGTTCTGGTCGTCCCGGGGTGGAGCCCAGTCGGCGTTCGCGGCGTGGACCTGCCAGATCACAGCGAGGGCGATGCACAGCAGGCACGCTCCGAGGCCGAAGGCGAAAAGGATCTTGCTCCCGGAGTTCGTGCAGCCGAATCTCCACAGCACGTTCCTGAGGACGATGAGCCACACGGGGATCGCTCCGAGCGAGAACGTCCATTGCTCCCACGTCACGAGAATGCCCCCGGCTCGCAGCGAGCCGGATCGTCGGCAGGTGCCGTCGTCACTCTTCGGAGAGCGGGGGAGTGGTCGCGATCATTTCAGGAGAAGGTGTCTCGTAACCGCCGATGATGAGCGTGCTGGTGTCGGTCCAGCTCGGCTCGGAGTAGGCAACCGGCTCGGGGTTTCCCGCGGCAGGCTTCTCGCTGGTGATCCCGGTAGCCACCGCACCCACAGCAAGGAAGCCGGCGACGATCCCTGCGACCGTCACGGTAAACACGGTGTTGCGAAGCGTCTGCATCGTGCTGCCCCTCGAGTAGGTCGAATGGTGGGGAGCGTACCAGCGCAGGTGCTCGCGACGCCATGCTACTGGTCCCGTATGGGGATCGTTCACCGGTCCATGGCTCCCTCTAGGTTGTTGCCGCGATGCCGTCTAGTGTCGCGTCATGAGCGAGCGGGCGAAGCGCACGGTTCGATGGGGTTGGGTCAACGTGGCGTTGTTCGCCGTCGCGGCGATGTTCCTGCTGCTAATCACCGTCCAGACGGGTACCTGCACCGATTACGTCGACGGGACTGGAGTGTGCACAATCACTCCGCCGCCGGACCGCCAATGGCTGGTGCTGGTGATCGGTGGCGGGGTTCTCGCTTTCGCGCTCTTCAAGGCGTTTCGTCGGCGCTGACACGCGGCTGGCTCATCTGATCGGGCTGCTCGAGTGTCCAGACAGCGGTCGCCGATCCCGTCCCGTAAGAGGATCGTTCAGCGGGCGGCTGAGGGGGCGGGAACTGTTTTTGGCCGCGCCGTGCAACGCTGCCGAGAGCAGGGCGACACCGGCGGCCCCGCCGGTCTGTCGCGTGCGGCGTCAGCGAAGCCCACACTTCTCGACCGCACCACAACAGTAGAACCACCAGCGCACAGCCTGGCCGTCAGCCAAGATGGCCATCGTTGTGCAGCTAAGCCAGTGTCTGAAATGAAGCGCGCGATATGTGTGACAGGGTTACTCGAAAGCGGCCGGATCGACTGGCGGTCGCCGTCTGACGCTCCAGGCGTATTGCTCGGGTTCAACTCGCTGGCCAGCACTGTAGAGCGCACCGTATGGCCCACCAATTTTCAACGCTGTGACGTGTCCCAGTTTTTTGCGTGCATCCTCTAAAACATCCTCAGAGACACCTGCGGAGAATGGGTATGAGAGGGTGTCCTCCCGAGGCGGCCAGATAAGTAGTAGCGCTTCCTCCTTCGCCCAATTCGCGACGAAGGATTTGAAGGACTTTGGGTCACTATCAATTGTCGTAATCATAAAAAATGAAGTCACGCGTGTAATCGTGTGCAGATAGGTACCATCTGGACGCGCCGCGTCAATAAGGTTGATCCCTCTGGGTCGAGGCTTGGTTGGGTCGCGTCGCGCTATCTGTACTGAGCAGTTGGGTGGGATGTGCCCACCGTTATGAATCATTCTTTGCGCCAGTTGTCTTATACGGTGATACTTCCTCTCCTTCGGAGATCCCTCTTGTTCAACAACCCATAGTCGTTGCAACAAATCAGTCTTTACTCGCCAGCGTGCGACAAGTCTTTGATCGGCAGGCGAAAGTTCAGAGCGAGTGCGTTGAATCATGCCCTTCAGGATGGGTGCCGCGGTGTCCTCGAAGAGGCGCGCGGACCTGCTATTGCAGGGAGCGCACAGCCCAAGGTAGGTGCGTGGTGGCTGGTCACCGGGGAGGGCTGACGCCTGCGCCATTGCGGCGCGGTACCAGACCGGTACTACGTCCTCTTTCGTCAGTTCGCCGTACGCGAGGCAGATCGCGCACGAGCCCACCTTGGGGATCTTCATCGAATTTTGATTTCATTCATGAGGATCATCCTTTAACGGATCGGGGTCGATGGTGCGTTCACGGGACACAGCTTTAGAACGGCGCGCAAACCGGTCGCCCTGCTGCCTGGGGTTGGATCGCCGGAGATGGGTCCGGTGGAGATGGCCTGAGATCGGCAAATTGGACGGTGAGGGCGGCCGAAGCTTCACCTGGCGCGGTCGTTGGCAAACGTGTACCAAACCGCGTACGGTTTGCTGCTTGTTGTGTTGTCCGCCGAACGGTCCTATGTGACTCCCTTAGTCCAGATCCTCGCAGTGCGCCATCGGTGTCGCGCTTCCCGGGTCGGGCCGTATTTCAGCCTAGGGGGCTACAACCGAGCTGACGGGAGGTGGTGGTGCGGGTTGGGACCCGGAAGTGGGTGCGCGTAGAGCGAGGATCGTAGCGGCCAGAGCAGATGCTATTTGTGCTACGCGTACTGCCGATGTGGCTGCGTCGGTGATGTCGGGGTCAATTTCACCCGTAGCGATGAGGTAGGCAAAAAGGTAAGCGATTGCTGAAATTGCGAGCGAGACCAGGGCGGAGAACCAAGCTCCGTCAGGCTCCCGCGAAAGACCGACGATAAGCACGGGAACAGCCCCTATGTATAGGGCGATCGAATCGGGTGCTATCGAGTTATGCGTACTCCATGCCGTGATCGACGTCACGGCGAGTGCGGTAATCACGCAGGTCGAAATGAAGAAAAAAACTTTTCGCCGTGCCGACGCGTTTTTCCAGACCCATTGCGTTGGGGATGACGGCCGTGGGTTCGGGGTTCCGGTCGGAGGGATGCTGGTGCTCACCTCGCGAGTATGTCGCAAACTGAATTGAAGATCCGTCCCCCTTTTGGGCTCTTGTCGCGAGCGTCGTAGGACGACCATGACACCTTCCGCCCACATTCCCCGTTCTCGCTCGACTCGATGCGCCCTTGACCAGATCGCCCCAGTAAGCCATCCGCGTGCCGATCGGGCGTCATCGGAGCCGGACACTCCTGCGACGACGCTCGGGGTGAGGAGTCGGTCGCGCTGAGCTGAAGGGTTGCGGTGTGCGCGCCGTCTTCGTCGTACCAGACGAACATTTTCGCTCTTGATGAGCTCGGTGAGGCCGAGAGGTGCGATTCGTTGGTTCTGGACGTAGGCGGCTTGCGAATGGGCATAGATCAACGACAGGTGAAACACCCACTCCTCGAGCGGAAGCTCCCCAAGATGGTGGAAGCCGGTCCGGTCGAGGGCGCCCGTCAGGTTCGAGTATGCGGCGGCTAGCGAGAGAGCGGTGGAGTCGAGCGCTGAGGACCTGGAACGGAGGAGGAGACCCGTCGACCGCGGCCACATGAAGTTCGGTCGGAGGCGTCATTTGCGCCCAGACAGCGAGAGTTCGTGAAGGAGACTCACGCGGTCGGGCGCGTAGAACCCTCGCAAAGGCGAAGTCGGCCGTCCCGTATGGGGATCGTTCACCGGTACACGCAGACGCGACACCGAGCGCCGCGAAAACCCGCGGCGCTGAGTGTCCCGTTAGACCCGTCCGATGATTTGTTCGGTAGGGGGGCGTCAAACGGGATACTGGTCAGATGGCTGAGCTGATCGGATACGCCCGGGTCTCGACGGACAAGCAGGACGCGCAGGCGCAGCGTGACGCGCTGCGCGCTGTGGGGGTGCCGGCGGATCGGATCTACGTCGACGCCGGCCTCACAGGGTCCAACCGTGAGCGGCCCGCGCTGCGCGAGGCCCTGGCCGCGTGCGACACCGGCTCGACCCTGTTCGTGACGAAGCTCGACCGGCTCGCGCGGTCGATTACGGATGCGCGCGACATCGTGGACGAGCTGACCCGCAGGGGAGTGCGGTTGAACATCGGCGGGTCGCTGCACGACCCGACTGACCCGATGGGCCGGCTGCTGTTCAACGTGCTTGCGATGATCGCGGAGTTCGAGGGCGACCTGATCCGGTCGCGCACGCGCGAGGGGATGCAGATCGCGAAGGCGAAGGGGCGCCTGCGCGGCCGCCAGCCGAAGCTCTCCCCGAAGATCGAGGCACACCTTGTGGCGGAGTACCGCTCGGGCAACTACACCGTGGCCGAGCTCTCGGAGCAGTTCGGGGTGACGCGCTCAACGGTCTACCGCGCGGTCGAGCGCTCGAACATGACAGAGTTGCGCGCCGTCGACGTCACCCTTCCGCTCCCCGAGGGAGAGCGGAAAGACTGAGTGCCCAAATGGTCACTTGATGCGGCGTGTCGGATCGCGTTAATCACAGCCACAGCCCTACGTTAAACGCATGGCTTCGACGCGGCGTCCCCGAGGAACGATGGTGGATCCCACCAACGTCGCCTGGACCGTCGAGCGCCAGGCTCGCGACGACTTCAATGTCATGGCGCTGCGCGCGAACGTGTCGGCTGCGGTGTTCTTCGAGCGCCTGGTCGAGCACGTTCAGAGCGAGCTGACCGACGAAGGAATTCCGTCCTGGTGGCCTGCACAGCCGACTCTCCTCGAGGAGGAGCTGCCCATCGACACCCGTTAACGCATTAGGCCCGCCGCTCTCGCGACGGGCCTAGAAGCCTTGGCTTCCCACCTCGCACAGTTTGGCGACTCAGAGGTGTGAAGCAGTCCCACCCAAGAACCGGTATCCAGCCGGGCCTTCGGTGTACCCACCCGGAACGTACCCGGAAGGAATGCCCACATCGTAACAGCGGAGTCCGTCTCCGTGCACACCCGACCCACCCTTTTTTCAGGGGAGGAGTCGGTCGATTGTGCACCTGAGACGCCACAGGCAGCCGCGTCGCGGCCGAACAGTTCTCGAGCGAGCTCATGGAGCCCCGAGCCGGCGCCAGGCGCGTACGGTCCGCTTCCGGCGTGGACGTCCGGAGCGCACTGGTTCGACGCGCTGATGGACGCGCTGGGGACGTCGCCGGGGGAGGAGCTGCGCCGCGCTGCACGTGTCGCTCCGGACACGCTGCTGCGCGTCGCTCGCGCCGACTGGCTGGCGGCCGACGTCGACACCGGGCGCGGTGTGACGACGGCACACGAGACGGTCGCGGCCGCGCTGGGCATGTGCGGCAAGACGGTGCAGCGGGCCCGTGCGCTGATGGAGTCGCTGGGCTTCGCCGCGACGGTTCTCGACGGCCGCTACCTGACCCGCGCTGAGCGGAACGCGGCGCACGCGGCGCACGGCGGCCGACAGCTCCGCATGGCCTCCACGAGGGCGCTGATCATGCCGCGTCCCACGCCGGCGACCTTGCCTGCACCGACGTCACGGACGGGCGAATCTTTCGGTTCTGTGGAGAATGTCCAGCTACCCCGTAGGCGCCCACTTACATCTACAGCCCCAGTTAAAAGACACTCACCAACGCGCGGTGAACCGCGCTCAGGAGCCGCTTCGCGGCAGCCGAGGCGACGGAGTGATGCAAAACGCAGCTCGACCGGTCGGCCGGCGGTTCCCAGATCGATCGAGTTGCAGCGCTTCGCTGCTGCGCTGGCTCATCGCATCCCGTGGCTCGCCCGTGGAGTGCACATCGGGCACGTCGTCGGGATGCTCGACCGCACAGGTATCGACGTCTCCGAGTGGAGCGTCGAAGGGCTGATGTTCGCCATGAACGCCTGGCTGTCTCGCGACGGTCGCCGTGTCCCGGAGACGTTCACGAGCCGCAACGCGCTCGGGTTCTACGGGTGGGTCATCCGCCGGGTCATCACCGAGCACTCGCAGCTCGACACCGCGCGCCGGGTCGCTGCTGCGCAGCGCGACGCCGAGCGCCGGGTCGCTGCTGCGCAGCGCGACGCCGAGCGCCGGGTCGCTGCTGCGCAGCGCGACGCCGACCGTGCTCGGGCCGCTGCGGAGCGAGCGGCCGAGGCCGCCCGACTTGCGAGCATCGACCAAGACGAGGTGGACCGGATCATCGCGAAGATGAAGGCCGATCAGCGCGAGTTCGAGCGTGCAGCTCGGGACCGCGAGATGGCCCGCAAGCGCGCCGCCGCCGAGGTCCGCGAGGAGCTGGCCGCGCGCGCTGCGGAGTTGCGCTCTCGGGGCTGAGCACGCACCGAGGCCATCCATCCGATAAGCGGCGCGATGCCGGAGACGGGCGGCCGTCAGGAGTGCCCCGCAGGGGCATCCCGAAGGGACGCGCAGCGCTCTTGACGGTCGATCGGCGCAGGCAAGAGTGAAGCGTCGGATGGACGGCCGGACCGCAGCCGGCGCGCTTGTCGTGGGAACGGAGAAGCCCCCGCGAGCATGAATGCTCTAGCGGGGGCCTCCACAGCGACGAGGGGGGTTGTCGTGCACGATCAAATTACTCGTTCGGCCACGTCGCCAGAGCGTCGTAGTGAACGATCGTCGGCACTCCGTCGACGGTCTGGATCGTCGTGCCGGGCTCTCCGAGTCCGGCCCCGTGTGCGATCGCCGCGAGGACCAATCGAGTGTGCGCCAGGTCGAGGCCGGCGACGTCCTCGCGGAGGTCGAGCCGGTTTGTGGAGCAAGCTGTCGACTTACCGCCGGTAACTCGCTTGCCGACCTGGCGCTGCGCGCCGGCCGGGGGCATACTGGTCGTATGGTCCCCGCCGATTTGGCGGGTTCGCTGCGCTGGGCCGAAGGACAGGAAGGACACGCCGATGAGCGAAGATCGCGGTCGTGCGTTGTTCAGCCGTAAGCGGCGAGCGAACGTCGAGGGAGACGAGAAGCGGGACAAGCCGTATCGCGTCTACGTCACCGACGAGGAGCGGGTGCAGCTTGAGGCTCGGGCGGTCGTCCAGAGCGTCACGGTTCCCCGGCTGCTCTTCGAGTCCGCGATGAACGCCCAGGTGCGGACCGACACGGAGTGGAAGCAGGCTGTCGCCGAGCTGTTCTCCGTGAACTCTCGCCTCGAGAACCTGACGAACAACGTCAACCAGCTCGCCAAGTTCGCGAACACCGAGGGCCGATTCCCTGACGAGGCTGCGGCGATCTACCGCGAGTTCCAGAAGCTCGCTCCCGAGATTCGCGACGCCGTTCGTCGGGTGGCCGGCCTGTGATTCCGAACGTCACCTACGGCGGCCGCATGGACGGCCTGATGACCTACCTTGCGGGCGAGGGGCGCTCGAACGAGCACACCGAACAGCACCTCATCGCCGGCAACGGCGCGATCATGGCGATGCACGGAGAGAGCGTCCTCGACCACGCCGCCGCGCTCGCTGTCGCGCGCGATCTGAACCTCCCCAAGGAGGCATTCGGCGTCACCGTGCAGCGCGCGGAGAAGGTCACCGACCCGACCACCGGTGAGCTGATGATCGACTCCCGTACCGGGAAGCCGGTCACCGAGAAGGTCGACGCCGACGTGTGGCACTGCTCCCTCTCGCTGAAAGCCGAGGAGGGGCAGTTGAGCGACGAGAAGTGGGGCCAGATCGCCACCGAGTTCGTGCGCCGAATGGGGTTCGCTGGCGAGGACATCGGCAAGGCCGACTGTCGGTGGGTCGCCGTGCGGCATGGTCTCTCGAAGAACGGCAACGATCACATCCACATCGCCGTCTCCCGAGTGCGCGAGGACGGCACGAAGGCGTACATCCCCTACGACAAGCGCCTCGCCCAGAAGGTCAGCCGTGAGCTGGAACGCGACTTCGACCTACAGCCTTTGCACGCTCCGGAGCGCGAGCTTGGTGAGCGCGGAGTCGTCCCCGGCGAGCGTGAAGCTGCACGCCGACGAGGCGCCGTCGAGGTCGACGCACACCGACTCGAACGCGCCGTCCGCTCAGCCGCGACCAGTTCCGCGGACGAGGGTGAGTTCGTGCGTCGAATGCGCCAGGCCGGGGTGCTCATCCGCCCCCGCTACGCCGCCGGTCGAGACGACGTTGTCGCCGGCTACTCCGTCGCGCTGCGCCCCGACAAGGGAGCGCCGGTCGTCTGGCACGGCGGTGGGCGCCTCGCTCGCGACCTGACCCTTCCGGAGTTGCGGAAGGGCTGGCCGGACGAGCCACAGACTGCCCAGGCAGCCGTGGACGAGTGGCGCGCCACCGCGAAAAACCCGTGGCGGTACGAGCCGGTGAAGCCTGGCCGCGAGGAGGCCGAGCTGTCGAGTGACTTGTACTCAACCTACGCCGAGGACATGACCCGGCTCCACGACTACCTGAGCACCGTCGACCCGTCCGATCGGGCGACGTGGGCTCACGCTGCACGAGAAGCATCCGGGGCGTACGCAGCGTGGTCGCGGCGCCTCGAGCCGACTCCCGGACCGCTGGCCGAAGCGTCGCGCCAGCTCGCCCGATCCGCGCACCTGCGCGCGCACGAGTCGACGCCGCGGCCGACCGCGATGCCGTCGATGGCCGGCACGACGATGCTGATCCTCGCGACAGCCGGGAAGCGCAACAAGGCCGCCGAGGAGGCGATGTTGCTGCGCCAGATCGTGCGCACCACGCGGGCGATTATGGACGCCCACAAGGCCGCTGGCGACGCGCGACGCACCCAGGAGCTCGCGGGGACGATCCGGAACCAGTTGAAGGCGGTTCACGAGGGCTACAACGCGCAGATCCAGAAAAACGCCTGGGATGCTCTGCCCGAGGACACCCGTCGCGCACGCGAGACAGTGCAGGCGAGTTTCGCGACCGGGAGCCCGGTGCCGACGAAGCTCACCAAGGCTGCGCCGGACGCCACATCTATCGCTGCCCCGCAGCGCGGCGCTGAGCCGCGCGAGCGCGACGGACGCGACCGCTAGACCTACACGAGTGAAGGGGAGGCATCACTATGGCTGACGACGACGGAGGCGTGGAGGAGTCCATCAACTCGTCCGCACGGATCGCGCTCACAATCGCGGTCCAGCTGGGCGAGAAGCTGGCTCGCGCGTACCAGGAGGCGATGCGTGAGGCTCAGCAGCGCAGCGCGATCGAGGCGCGCGAGCTCGCAGCCCGCTACGAGGCTGAGCGGGCGTCTGCACGGCAGGCCGTGACAGTCGTCAACGATCCCCAGTGGTGGGATCAGGCGACCGTGCATGACGTCGCCCGCGTCGCTGAGACGGCCGCGGCGTGGAAGGACGCGGACCCGCAGATCGCGTCCGCCAGCGCCCTGATCGCGTCCGAGGCGAAGGAGCGCTACGGCGTCGACGTCGCCACGCTGCAGGGCATCGCCCGCGACACCCCGACCGAGCTGGACCTCGCGAAGCAGTGGGCCACTACCGCCGCACCCGAGGGGTACCACCGGCACGACGAGGACCGTCTCACCATGCCTGTCGGAGACGCCCGAGAGCCCAATCTTTCGGCCGAGCGTGCTCTCATCGAGGACTACCGCGCAGCGGTCGCAGGCGACATTCCCGCGATGCACGTAAGCCTTGCGGAGGAGTGGAAGCGCGCCAACGATCCGGTCGGCTACCAGGACTACCGCGTCGAGACGGCCGTCGCCTTCGATGACGACGGACGGGTGCAGCCCGCAGACCCGGCCGTTGCCGAAGCCGCCCGCGCCGCTCTCGTGCAGGAGTGGCGCACGGACCAGACCGGCGGCTCTGCCGTCGACGCAGCGGATGCCGAGCGGGCACAGTCGCAGCGCGACGTCACCGAAGCTCAGGTGATGGTCACGGAGGCCGACCGCCTCGACCGCGCCAACGACGCATCCCAGAACACGTCCGTCGAGATCCCCGTCGACGGCGAGCGTCGCGCCGATGAGCTCGAGCAGCAAGCTGCTCAGTACGACCGAGACGCGGAGGCCGGCGGGACACCCACGCAGAGCCCTGAGGAGCTGCGTAGCCTCGCTGAGGACGCTCGTGCCCAGGTCGCGCTCTACCGAGACGACAGCGGCCAGCAGAGTGCCCCCGACGCTCCCGCACCCGCTCAGGAGGGGCGTGCGGCCGCGGCACGCTCCGAAGGAGAGCTTGCGTACGACAGTGCCGAGCGGCGAGCACACACCGCAGCATCGATGCAGGCTCAGAACGTTCCCGAGGAGCAGGTCAACGCGCGGATGACCGTCGACGCCTCCTTCGCCACTCCTGCGCGCGGCGCGGAGGCCACGAAGCGCACTCGCGTCCCCTCGACGCGAGGCGCGCGTGGCCAGGGTGCTCAGATCGAGCGGTCCGAACCAGGTCGCTGACGCTGGAACAGAGAAGGGCCCGCGACACCGGTTGGTGTCGCGGGCCCTTCTCTGTCCGTCGTCCTCAGCCCTGTGCGTCCTCGGGAAACATCCCGGTCGGAGGGGCTGTGTAGGGAAGCATGTCGCCCGGCCGGTTCTCGTCTGTCGACGTCGCGAACGGGCCGCTGGGCGAGAGCAGGACTCGCATGTGCGGGTCGAGGTGATTGATCCAGTAGGCGCTCAGGGAGCCGGCGCTGGTGCGGATCTCTTCCCACATCCGCCAGAGGGCTTCGATGCGGGTCAGCGCCTCGACGCTGCTCCACCACTCAGCCGCCCACCGATCGCCGGCGGCCTGGCCCTTGGCCGTCACCCGGCGTCGATAGGAGGGCCGGAGGAACTTCCTGACCCACTCGTCGGCAGATCCGAAGTACGTCGCAGGCACCTCCTCCTCGTCCACCTCCTCCTCGACGGGGTGCAGCGTGACGGGATCCGTGTCGACGTCGAACAGATCCTCGTCGCTCATCGCTCGCCCCGGAGAGTCGCGTTCTGCTCCGCGTCGACGTCCGCCGCAGGCTGATCCTCGAGCGGAGGCATCACCGTCACGACAGGCGAGACGGGTGCAGCGTTCGCCGGTCCGCTGCTGGCGTCGTGGGCGGCGATGGAGGCGTTGATCGCGGCGACCTGCTCCTTCGGCCCGTTGTACCAGGGCACCGTGTCGACCAGCGCCGCGCGGGCTCCGGAGGAGAGCATGATCGCCCGTCCGCGGCCCATGCTGGTGAGGTCCGCGACTTCGAGGATCTTCTCTCGCCGCAGCGCCGAGGTGGTGGAGCGCACACCTTTGTTGTAGCTGGCGGAGGTGGTCTCCTTGTCGTAGGTGCCGATCAGCTCGGAGAGGGTGCGCAGGAACTCGTCTTCCGCGACTCCGCCGGCGTACAGCTTCACGTTCGCGGCGGACCAGAGCTTGAGCATGCCCTCCTTGCCGAACACGCCGACGCCCTGGGACCAGGACTGGAACACGGCCATGATCGGGATCCCGCGCGATCCGTAGTGGGAATACAGGTCGGGGAGGTCCTTCCACCGGCAGACGTTCGCGGCCTCATCGAGAACGGCGACGAGCGGCGTCGCGAGGCGCCCGCCGCGGGATCGCGCGGCGTGCTCCTCCGCGGCCTCGATCGTCGCGGCGGTCAGGGCGGTGACGAGCGGGCCGGCGGTGCCGGCGCCCTCCTTGGACAGCGAGTACAGCGTCTGGGTCGACGTGACGAACGTCTCCGGGACGAACTGCGGACGGGTGTCGTTCGGGCGGGCGTTCACCCAGTCGGCGGTCGCGGCGCTCTTCAAGCACACCGCCATGCCCTGCGCGGTCGAGTAGATCCCGTCGCGGGCCTTGTCGGCGGTGTTCATGATGCCGCGGACAGCTCGCGCGTTGGTCGGGTAGCCGTTGTCGTGCAGGAGCTCGAAGGGGGTTTCGTCCTCGACGGAGGTCAGCCAGAGCAGCACGTCGCTGATCGGCCGGTTGCCTGCCGCGGCCGCGAGCAGCAGGTCGGACAGCAGCTCTTGGCCCTTGCCGTCGAAGTAGGCGTCGGTCTTCGCGTTCATCGCCCGGGTGCCGGAGGCGAAGTGCGTCGCGAGCTTCGCGGCCTTGGTGTCGTCGGTGACGTAAGAGAGGGGGTTCCACCACCATGTCGCGTCCTCGAACGCGACGCGCTGGGGGTCGAAGACCCACACGTGACCCTTGGCGGCGCGGACGTCGCGGGTCGCGTCGAGCACGTCGCGCTTGTTCGACGTCGTGACCACGGCGCCGGGCGCAGCCATGATCGCGGGAATGACGAGGGAGGTCGACTTGCCCACGCGGGGGCCGGCGATCAGCAGCATCATGTCCTCGAACGAGGCGTAGAGCATCTGCTTCCCCAGGTGCAGCCGGCCCACCGGGACGCCGGGGTTCTCAGCGACGCCGAGGCGGGCGGACTTCTTCAACGCCTCCTTGCGCATCATCGGCGCCAGGTCGCGCGGGGTCGCCATGTAGCGGGCGGCGTGGTCGACGCTTGAGCGGTTCTTCCGTCCGAGCGAGCGCATCCACACGAGCCAGAGGCCCACGAGGACGATGACGGCGACGGCGGCCGCGGCGATCATCGTTGCGGACGTCGACCACACCACTTGGCCGCGGAACAGGCCCGAGATGATTTCAAACGGGTCCGAGGGCAGGCCCTCGTTCACGCCGTCGAGCTTGGAACCGACCGCGACGGCCACCCAGACGATGCCGATCGCAGCGATCGCCGCGAGGGCTGCGCCGAGCATCAGGGCGTCGTTATTGGCCTTGCCAGGCTCGCGGCGGCGGTTGTTGGCGGTGGCGCTCATGCGGACTCCTCCGTGTAGATCGGGCCGGCCCACCGCGGGGTGCAGTCGTTGGCGGGTGCTTGGTGCGAGGTCCCCCAGGAGAGGACCGCGAGGCCCCGCTCCGCGAAGGAGACGGGGAGGTCGGTCGTGTGGAAGCCGTGCTCCCCCGGGGCGGACCGCTGGCAGGTCCAGCGGTAGCCCTCGAAGGCGAGCGTCGACGGGCAGCTCACGCGATCACCCGGTCCCACTGGTCCCAGGCGACGAAGCTCGCCATGAGCCCGACGCCGGTCCAGCAGAGGGTGAGCAGGAACCGATCGCGGTCTGCCGTCCGCTGACGGGCTCGGATCGCGTTGATGATCGCGGCGCCGGCGGCGCCGGCCGCGACGCAGCTCGCGCCGAGTGCGACGAGGACGCTCACGGCAGGATCTCGACGTTCACGGGATCGGTGGGCAGTGGCTCCGCTGCGCGGCCGGCGCGGGAGGTCGCGTGCCAGAGCTTGTTGGTGTCGTTGACCTCCTTCTCTGCTGCGGTCAGCTCGACGCGCACCGGGATACCGGGACGTCCGCCGACCTTGATCAGGAAGCGGCCGCGGCCGGGAGGCTCGGACTCGTGCCCGGACACGGGGTCCCAGGCGGGCGGGTCCTGCCAGGAGGTGAGCATCCCCTGTTCCGCGATCGACATCGGCACCGCCGAGGTCAGCAGCGGCATCTCAGCACCGGGGAGGCCGCCGCAGATGACCATGCCGGAGCGTTCCACGAAGCCCTTCGCCTTCATCTGATCCTCCGAGGAGGCCAGTGCGAGGAGGTCGGACATGGTGTGGCTGATCATCGCCAGGCCGACGCCGCGCGCACGGTTCAGGCGGGTGAGCGCGTCGACGCGATCGACCATGCCCTTACCCGCGCGCAGCGCCCGCCACAGCTCGTCCAGGATCACGAAGTAGTGCCGCTGCGGTTCGAGCTCCGCGTCCGCGAGGGCGGCCGCGACGTTGACGGTCCCGAAGCCGGCGGACCAGCAGGCGAGGAGGATCGCGGCCTGGAGGTCGCCTTCGGAGTCGTCGATCGAGGACACGTCGTAGACGACGGGCCGGTCCCGGCGCATCGGCGTGGTCGTCTGCTTCGAGAACACCTCGCCCAGGCGTCCACCGGTGGTGAGGCCGATGAGGGAGGCTTCGAGGTTCTCGGTGACGTCCTTGTACTTCTCGATGTTGCCGCGGTCCAACGCGACCTGACGAACTTCGTCCGGCGCCTCCTGGATCACGCGCAGCAGGTCCGCGAGGACCGGCACGCCCTGGTGGTGCTCGTCCAGGTACTTCAGCGCCCGGTCGATGATCGTCTCTTCACGGTCGCTCGGCGGCTGGGAGCGGAGGATCGTCAGCAGAGCGGCGACCATCGTGTGCCGGCGGCCGTGGGCGTCCGCGAGGACCTGGTGCGCGAGGCGCTGCACCTTCGCGGCGTGCTTGCGCAGCCGACCGACCTCCGCGATCATCGCCGCGGTGTCATCGGAGACGCCGAGCGCGTCAACCTGGTGCGCGAGCTCGTCGGCCCGCTCGAGCGAGCGGTCGGCCTCGTCACGGAGGCGCTGCGCCGCCTCCGACGCCTCACCGGGGTCGAGGATGTTCAGGTACCCGCGGCCACGGCCCAGAGGGATGACTTGCCCGTCGAGGGCTTCGATCAGATCCACGTAGTCCGGCTTCAAGTCGCCCAGCACGAGCGGGATCGTGCCGTAGCCGGCGAGGCCGGCGGCCATGCGGCGGGTCAGCGACGACTTCCCCAGCCCGGGCTTGCCGAGCACGAACATCGACGGGTTGCTGATGAGGTTCGCGCGCTGGAACCAGCTGATCGGGTCGCAGCAGACGGAGGCGCCGGTGGAGAGGTTCTTCCCCAACGGCACCCCGATCATCGGCGTACCCGTCCCGACCGAGAACGGGTACAGCCCGCACACCTGCACGGTCGTCCCGCGGAACTCATCCGCGGCCATGACATTGACGGCCTCACCACCGCCGCGGCCGAGCCACCCGCGGATGCTCGGGCGCAGAGGACGGCGCAGCGCCGTCCCCTGGCTCTTCTTCTTCCCGCCGTGCGGGATCTCGATCTTCTTCCCCTCTCGGCGTCGGGTGCGCGGGGTGGTGCGCTCTCTGGTGAGCGTCGGGCGCTGAGCGACCACCGCTACCGGGGCCGCAGCTTCGCCCTGCCCGCGCGCAGCCTGCCGCGAGGGTGCGGTCGTGTCGGTGCCGGGCTCTGCCGAGGACGACACGGCACCGGTGGGCAGGCCGTCGCCGGTCAGCTCCTCCCCCGTCGTATCGCCGTGGGCGGCGGTGACCGCTCCGTCGGGCAGGACGTCCTCGCCGGGCTCGAGCTCGTTGTCGCTGTTCGAGGAGAACAGGCGGGTGATCAGGCTCACAGGGACTCCCTCACTTCGGTGGGCAGGCGCAGGTGACGCGGAAGCACGAGGCCCAGCGGCAGACCCGCAGCGAAAACGGTGTCCTGCGACCCGAACGCCGGCCGCACCCGAAGACGCGCCGCGGCGGTCAGCGAGTCGATCGCCGCGCGCGCGTCCGCCTCGTGCACAGCGTCAGTGGTCGTCGCGGTGACGATCAGGCCGAAGTTGAGCAGGCCAGCACCGGAGGCCTCCTCCGCCGCGGTCGCCTGGGCGGAGCGGGTGGAGAGGGTCGAGCGGGCGGTGGGCTTGGTCGACGCGGAGCTGTTGAACTGCGCCGCGTTCAGGTCCGCCTCCACGATCGCCGCGGCGCGGGCCGGGTCGATGGGGCGGTAGAGCAGGGTGACGCGCTTGCGAGCGACGTCGCGGTGCGGAGCCAGCAGGCGCGCGAGGATCCCGGACTGCACGACGCCGCGCGGCGGGGAGGTCATCGTCCACGACGTCGACACAGCGCCGTCGTGCCGGTACGACTCCCACCGGGACTCCGCGGCCGCGGGGCCGACGTCCGTCCACGACAGCTCGGGCACGTCCCCGGAGGCGCGGGCCTCATCGATCAGGACGGCGGCGGCGGGGTCGTAGGCGATCCGGATCACCTCGCACAGCTCCTGAGCACCGAGCGGCCGTGCAGCGCCGGCCCCTGTCGAGGCGAGGCTCGTCGTCAGGCCAGGCAGGCGGGCGGCGAGGTCGGCGGCGACCTCCTTCGCGTTGCGGCGCTTCCCGCCGATGCGAGACAGGGAAGAGAAGGTGATCGCGACGTAGGCGCGGATAGTGGCCGACCCGACCGGGTAGCTGCTCACGACCTCCGAGAGCATCGCTCGAGCGAACTCCGGCGCATCCGGGTCCATCGACCCCTCGACCTCCGAGCGCAGGCGCGTACCGGTGTCGGGGGCCGTCTCGACGGTGACGGAGGCGGCCTCGATGCCGGGCTCGTCTCCAAGGTTGGAGAGCCAAATGCCGTACTCCGCGACCTGGTTGTTGACCTGCTCCTGATCCACCAGCGCGGCGCCGTCCGGCTCGGTAGCGATCACGACGGTGTAGTGCTTGGTGGAGGGGACGTGCACGAGAGCGAATCGGCGCCCGTGCGAGTCCTCGTGCTCGGAGAGCTGCGACGCCGCCGCGAGTCCGGGGAGCTGGAACGTGCCCCACTTCGCCCGACCCGCGGGACCTGAACGGTAGACGTTCGCTCCCTTGGCCTTCGTCCGCATCCAGTTCACGCGATTCACCGTCCTTCCGAGGGCGCTCTGCCCGTGCTTGTCCTTCACCGAAACCGTCAGCAAGATCCCGCCGAAGATCGCGGCGACGACGAGCGCGGCCCCGAGGCCGGAGAACATCGACGCGATGATCGAGGAGAGGATGCCGACGAACAGCACGCCCGTGGCGAGCTGTCCGAGGCCGCCGAGTCCCGCAGTCTGCGGGCGACGCCAATTGCCGTACGTGCGCGGCGCCTCAGCGCTGCGCGTAGGAGTTGCCGTGCTCATCAGTTCCCGCTTCCGTTGCCGCCAGTGGCGTCGTCCGTGGCGGCCTTGACCGCCCCTGCTGCGTGCTTCGCGCCTTCGGCGGCCTTCCCTGCCACCGCAAGGCCGACACCGATCGGGCCTCCTGCCGCGGCTGCGGCACCACCGCCTGCCGCCGCACCGCCCGCTGCCGCACCACCGCCGGCCGCAGCTCCGCCAGCTGCGCCACCGCCTGCTGCTGCGCCGCCGCCTGCACCGGAGGCGGCCGGAGTCGCCGCGGGTGACCCCTTGCTGCCGGCGGAGGCGCTACTGCCGGACGGTGCGGAGCCGAAGCCACCGCCGCCGGGCGACCCTCCGCCCCCGCCGCTGTCGCCTCCGCTGCGCGAGCGGATTGCTCCGCTGGCAATCTCCGCCGCTCCACCGGCCGCGGCCGCACCGAGCAGGAGGCCTGCACCGCCACCGCCACCGCCCACCGAGGCGACAGCGGGGACGAGGAAGCGCATCAGCGCGGGCAGGGCCACGAGCGCGATGAGCATCAGCGCGAGGCCCGTGACGATCTGGAACAGCCCGGTCCCGTCCGACTTGAACAGATCAGTGCCGGTCATCCGGAACGCGATCGCGTAGACGATCGCCGCGGCGGGCTTGTAGAGGATGAAGGCGAGGGTCCAGGCCATCGTCTTCTTGAACCACTGCTGCCCGATTTCCGTATTGGTCGCGGCCGCAGCGATCGGGAAGATGCCGGCGAGGACGACGAGCATCGCGCCGCGGAACACCATGAGCGCGATCTGAACGTAGGTCATGAGCACGGCGAGGATGCCGAGGAGGAACAAGCCGATGAGGCCGATACCCGACGTTGCGGTCAGCGAAATCATCGCGAAGATGTTCGTGCCGAAGCAGTTGCTCTCACCGTTGGTGACGTCGCAGTCGGTGGAGTTGTTGAGGATCCAGATCGAGAAGGCGTCGCCTGCCTGCGTGGCGAGACGGATCACGACGAGTCCCGCGCCGGCGACGGCGATCAGCGTCAGTACCGACCGGGCGAGGGTGCGCAACTCGCCCGCACGCTGCGTCCAGACCATGCGGCCGGCGGCGACGAGGATCGACAGGATCGCGAGTCCTCCGGCGTACCACTCGAGCTGCCCTTGCACCCAGCCGACGACGCTCGAAGATTCGTTGAGGTGCAGCGCCAGGGGTAGGAACCCCGTGACGAGCGCTGAGGCGGAGGAGAGCAGGAAGACGGCGAAGATGATGACGCCGATGCGTCCCATGTGCGCCTCGCCGTCGCCGTGGCGGCGACGGGTGCTCATCATGACGCCGGCGATGATGAGCGACATGACCGCGAGGCCCGCCGCGACCCACGTCACGTAGCCGAGGATCGTCTCGAACGCTTCCGGCAGGGGCGGGGTACCGCCACCGTTAACGCCGCCTCCCCGGTCGACCACGGTCACCGGGGAGGGAACGTTCACCCAGAGGGTGCCGAGCGAGACGACCGCTTTGCCGAAGCCCTCCAAGATGTTGTTCACGAACTGCTGCAAGGCGTCGTTAGACGCCTTCGAGACGACTTCGCCGATGCCTGCTGATGACCAGCACACGACGTCCCACGCTGCGCAGGGCTCGCCTGCGGGTGGAGTCACTGTCATTCGGTACCTGCCCAAGGGATATAGCCGCCCAAGCTGGTGAGTGCGGTCGGACGGAACGGCGGCTGACCGTCAGCGGTCAACACCGACTTCCAGTCGCCGTCGACCCACGTCACGGGAGCGGGGAAGCTGAGGAGCTGATTGGTGTTAGAGCGGAAGGCGATGTCGATCGTGGCTTCGTCCGCGGTGTACGAGCTCACGCGGAAGCCGACGATCTGGACACTGCCTCCGGTGTTGCTCTGGGGAATGTCCGCGGCGATCGCGGCATCGCGACCAGCGCCAGGCGCGGTCTGGCGCTCGAGAACGGCGTCGGCCAGGCGCCCATCCGTTCCCATCGCCCAGAGGTTCGCCACCGAGAAGAGCGATCCTTCGACGGTGTGCGCGTAGCAGCTGCGCAGCCCGTCCTCTCCGATCACGCCGGGGCCGGCGGTGTCCGACGACGGTGCGGCCATCGTGCCGACGATGGTCCAGTCGGTGACAGGTGCCGTCGAGAGCGTTCCGCTCTCGTCGTAACCGGGAAGGTTGCAGACGCTTGCTGCGGCGGTGTCGGTTTCCGGTGAGGCGGTGACGGCGGGCGTCGCGGAGGTGGCGGGAGCACTCTGCCCGCCACCTCCGCCCAGGGACGTAATCGCGAGGAGGATCGCCGCCAGCACGAGGACTCCGAAGATGATGGCTCCGAAGATGAATCCTCGACTGGTGAACGGGTTGCGGGACTCCGTGTCGCTCATGACGTCGTGCCTTTCGTTGGTGATGCGGTCGGTTTCCTCCGGACGCTACGCGCCCATGAGGAAGCCGACGATCGTGAACGCGGCGGACACGATGATCACGCCGACGAGCAGGCGGCCGAGCCAGCCGCCGATCTCTCCGCCTTCGCCGCGGCGGGCGGAGACGGTCATGGTGACGCCGAGGATGATCAGGCCGACGACGGCGACGCCGAGGCCGACCCACTTGGCCCAGCCCATGACGGTGGTAAAGGCCTCGAACCCGGGGGGCATGCCGCCGGGTCCCGGGTCGGGCACGACGGCGCCGAGCGCGCCTGCGGTGGTGAGGATGTCGGTCGTCGCTGCGAGCAGGGACATGAGGTGCTCCGTTTCGTTGGTGGTGCTGGGGGGATCGACGTCGCGGTCGCGACGCCGAAGAGGTCCGGTTATCCGGTGGTGAGGGGTCCGTCCGCGAACCCCACGTCGAAGTGGAGGTGGTTCGGGGTATCGGTGAACTGAGTGATGTGCTCGTAGCTGGTCGAGCGGCACTGGATTTGGCCGGCCCGGGAGCCCTGGGGCACCTGCGGGTCCAGAACGGTGAGGAGTTTCAGCGCGTTGGGGTCGCAGCCGGTGGTGGCCGTGCCGTCGAAGGAGAAGAAGTCGACCGCGTGACCGCCGCCATTGATCCAGTGCGAGGAGCCGGTGCCTGCGCCCAGGAGCGAGCCGGTGCACTGTCGGTTGAGGTCGGAGACGCCGACCTTCCCGAACGTGTTCAGCGCGATGGTGATGACCTGGAGGATCCGGACGTCGATGCCGCAGTTCTCTTTGGCGGTCCCGGCGGCCATGTCGCGGATCTGCTGCGCGTAGCGGTCCTCGAGTAGGCGCAGGCGCCCCTCGTCCATCGCCGTCACGAGTCCGGCGGCGAGGGCCTGCGCGTCTCCGGACACGGCTACGCATCCACCGACCGGCGCAGCCGTCGTAGGCGTGGTGCTGGTCGGCGTCGACGGAACACTGACCGGTGCGCCGGTCGTCGCCGGCCCCGTCGTGCTGCTACCGAGCCCGTTCAGGTAGGTCATGATCGCCACGGCGTCGGCGCGGTACTTCGTGTAGTGGTTCGGGTCGGCGTTGCGCTGGACCTTGTTGATCGCGATGGAGGGCTCCATTGCCGGCCAGCCCTCGACGGCCACGAGGCGGTCGTAGAAGAAGCCCGCCGAGGTCGTCGGGTCCATGCGCTGCTCGACGGTGCCCCAGCTCGACTGCTGCTGGAACAGGCCGATCGAGTCAGCGACCGATCCGTCCGGGTTGATCGCGCCGTCGCCGTAGGTGATATTCACCAGCGAGGACTCCCCGATCGCCGTCTGGACACCGAGCGTCTGCCCGTCCGCGCCGAGCCCCTTCGCTGCACCTGCATTGACGATCAGTGCTGCGTTCACGAGCTGGTCGTGCCCGTAGGCCCCGACCTTCGCGTCCGCCGGGATCGCGGACACGTTGACCGGGCCTCCACCAGGTAGGCATGCGGCCGCGGCCGATCCGCCGAAGAACAGCACCCACAGCAGTAGCGCCACGGTGACGATCGGCACCATAACCGCCGCCAGTACCCCAATTCCCCCCTTCTGCACCGGCCTACTCCGAGGCCAGGGGGGTGATCTGCTCGACGCCCCAGGGCGCCGTCTCTACAGCACGGTGGACGTAGACCGAGTAGTCCCCAGCGTCGGTGGGCACCAGAACGCGAATGGTGAACGTGCCGTCGCCGTCCCGGACCCGAGCATCGCCGGTCAACGACGTGCAGGGCACGTTCATCGGATCGACCGTCTCGTAGGCGATCGCCGCTTGCTGAGTCAGGAACGGGTAGAGCTCCGCGATCCAGGTGTCGTAGTCGAGCGTCGGGCGGCAGAACGCCGTCACTGCCGAGGCCGCGAGGGCAAGCGCGTCGTTCTCGACTCCCGGAACGGGAACCGGCTCAGAGTCGACCGGAGCGGCGGCCGCAGTCGGCGTCGCCTCAGCCGTGCTGGCCGCAGTCGAGCCCGATGCAGAAGGGATCTGGGCGGTCGGCGTCGGTGCAGTTCGTGCTGTTTCGGGAGCAGCGCCCGAGCACCCTGCCAATGCGAGCACAGCCGCAGCGGCCATCGCGGCGCAGAGGCCGGTGCCGGTGTGCTTCGTGTGCTTCATGTCGTTGGTTCCCCTCGTTGCCTTCATCACAATCTAGTCCCAAACTGCCCGTTTGGACACTCGTAGATGCCCAAATGGGACACTGACTGTCTACACTGACGGCACGTCGGTAGCCGCCGACCTAGAATCGTGGTGTGGAGGTGGACTCAACGAACGTCAATGCCGTCATAGGCGAGGCCGTCAAGAGCGCCATCTACGACGCCGGTTTCAACGTGAAGGCCGCGGCTGAGCGAGCCGGCCTGCCCTACCGGACCGTCCTTCGGTACATCAAGGGAGAACGGGACATGCCTGTCCCTGTTCTTCTCGCGCTCGCGCACGCCACGAACGCCGATTTGGACTCGCTCGTGAAGCAGCTTCAGGGCCGAGTAGCCTTTAAGGAACTGGTCAGCTACGTCACAGACGGCGAATCCATGCCGACTGAGGAATCCAGCGCTCTACGTCCCGCCGAATTGGCGCGTCGTCTCTCACTGGTCTTCACTTCACGAGGCCTCGACGCCACTACCTCCCGCACCAGAATTTCCGAGATCCTTCTCCTCAGCGGGGCCTCGATCGATCGCCAGGAATGGGGCCTGCTCATGGCCGGGCAACTCCCCTCGGCACCACGAGTCGAAGTGCTCTTCGCCGTGGCCGAAGCACTCGACGTCGACCCCGACTACTTGCTCAGAGACGACCCCGAGCTGGTCGAGGCCGTGGAAGCCCGCCTCGGGTTCGACGGCACCATGCGCTCGCTCGGCATCGAGCGCGTCGCCGCCCGATCGCTCGGAACAATCGAGCCCGACGAGCTACGCGGCATCGCCGCCGTCGTGTCCGAAATCGTCACCGAGCTACGTCGATAGCCGGCCGCGCCGTCCTGTAGGGCCACGCAGCTCCGCTCGCGCCCGGAATGCCGTCTAAAGTGGATGAGCTTCTCCCGGCCAGGCGAACGGAGTCCATCGATGCCGTCAGACTCCACGGAACGAGGTCGCGGCCGGTGGCGGATGCTCCGCCGCAGTGGCCAAGGCCGCAGTGGATCGATCGTTCAGGCGGCCGACGAGTTCGTGAGCAGGCTCGGACTTCCGGCCGCCGCGACGTGGGACGATCTTCAATCGTCCGTCGAGAAGGTCTACGGCAAGCCGATCTATCTGATCGCCTCCGCCAGCGCTGACCTCAAATCAGTGACAGGGCTCTGGATCGACACAGCCGAGTTCGGCACCGTCGTCTGCCGAGAGAGCGACGAGCTCCACTACCAGAGCCAGAACGCGTGCCATGAGCTTGCGCACATCCTCTTCGTCTACGCTCCGGACGCCTGGTTCAGCGAGCAGATCCCGCGGCTGATCCATCCGGGCCGGCGGCACGGAGCCACACACCTCTGTGCCCCGACAGATGATCCAGAAAGCACAGAAGCGAAGGCGGAGATTGCCATCGAGGAAGTAGCTTTCGCGATGGTCCGCCGTATCCAGACACTCAATCGGACGAGCGAAGAAACGTATTTCGGATGATCCAACAGGTTTGCCTAGCGCTTCTCATTGCGCTGGTGCTTGTGCGGGCTCCTCGCGCCGCAGCGAAGCCCGCAGCGCGTCCCGCTTTCTGGGCCACGGTGAGCGGTGCCGTCGCACTCTCCACCTACGGATTCCCCATCCCCTTCTTCACATATGACGCGCTACTGGGTGGCACCAACGTCATCACCCTCGTCCGCGACCTGGCAGCAGCATCGGCCTTCTGGTTCTTCCGCGAAGCGCTCGGACGGCGCGCCGGCGGCGAAGGCCGCGTCGGCAGTCGGTGGGGCCTGGCGATCATGTTCGGCTCCTACATCGTGCCGTTCCTGCTGATCGGCAACCGGGGCCGCACAAGCGTCGACTTCATCATCGACCGCCTCGACCAGACCGCCGTCTGGCTCTACGGATCGGCCTACATGGCGACTCTCGTGTGGCTATCCGTCTCCTCGATCATCAACGCGCGTCGCAACTGGCGCGGGGTTCAGCTCGTCTTCATCACCGGATTCGCCATCACCACGATCGGCTGCTTGATCGAGATTGCCTTCCTCACAGCCTCTCACTTCGGCTACGGCGGAGACGCCTTCCGCTACTCCGCGTGGAACGCCGCTGAGATACCGTTCTTCCTCGGTCTTCTCATCATCATGCTCGGCATCGGGTGGACGGCGATCGTCGTTCCTCTCCGTCGCCGGATCGACGTCGCTCGAGCATCGAAGGCCGCCGTCCGACACGGCCTCATCGAGCGACCACCGTTCACGACCTACCTGAGCGACCGGCGATTGATCGCACACGCTCAACAGATCCTCGTGCTCACGAAGAACGCTGAGGTTCGCGGAGAGGGCGCGTTCACCTTTGACGAGAATGCAGCTGTCGCTCGGGTCCGCACGCTCATCGCTCCCGACCAGGCGTTCACTCCGCGAGTGATCGGCGGCGGCTTCCGGAAGGCCGCATAGCCGGTGAGCGCACTCTGGGTCGCGATCCCCGCAGTTGGTGTCGGCGTCGCCGGAGCCGCGGTCGTCGCCACCGTTGCGCGCCGTGTCATCCGACCGCAGCGCAGCCGCCCAACACCGATCGTCGCGGTTCCGACGCCCGATCGCATCGTCCTCGGTCCTACTCCGATCACGAAGCAGAACGGCAAGCTCGGCCTGCTCTACGACGACGAAACCCGCCACGCGGTCCTCGGTCCGATCCTGCGAAGCGGACCAGACGGGATCGAACGCATCCTCACACTCAATGCTGATGCCCCCTCCCCCACGGCCGGCTCCCTGAGTCGACCCATCGGGAATGTGTTCGCGACGGCCCGAGAACTCGACCCGGACGCCCGCGAGGTGACCGTCGAAACCGAGCTTGGACAGGCGCCTGCCTGGTTGTTTTCCGGCAAAGGAGACGCCGCAGACACTTGGGCGATCCACATCCACGGCAGTCTGTCCGGCCGAGACGCTGCCTTTCGCTCCGTGCATGCACTCAGAGGCACCGGCTACACCTCACTGGTGCCTTCCTTCCGCGGTGACGGAGAAGGCCCAACGGCGCCACTCAATGCGTTCACGCTCGGTCAGACCGAATGGGTCGACGTCGACGCTGCGATCGCGCTCGCTCTCGAGCGGGGAGCGCGCCGGGTCGTCCTCGTCGGCTGGTCCAGCGGCGCCTCAATGGCGTTGCGCCTCGCCACGAGCTCGTCGCACCGATCCAGAATCGCAGGCTTGATCCTTGTCTCCCCCGTCCTCAGTTGGCGCAACAGCGTGCTCTTCAGCGCCGCTAACGCCGGAGTCCCCCGTGTCGTCGCTGCGGCCGCCACATGGGCTCTCGGCGCCCGCGGTGTCAGTCGTCTACTGGGCTCACCAGTTCCTCTCAACTTCAAAGCACTCGACTGGATAGACGCAGCCGCACCACTACGCATACCGGTGCTCCTGATTCATTCGGGGGGTGATCGCACCACGCCGTTCAGCGACTCCCGTTCGTTCAGCAACGCGCACGTGAATGCGACGCTGATCGCCAGCGACCCCGCCGGCCACGCCCTCGAATGGAACGCCGATCCAGAGCGATTCGAATCCGCCGTTCGCTCCTGGTGCAACAGCGCCATTTAGATTCTGCATGAGAATCAAGATAGCCAGATACCTATATAGGTATCTGGCTATCTTCGAGGGGCTCGGGCTCAGCTGAGCGGGTTCCGGTCGCGGTACTCGTTCAGGGCCGTTTCCACGATGTTCTTCTTAGTGCGACCGGTCGCGGCTCGCAGGTCTTGGACGTAGTACGACAGCTCGGCATCGACGTCCACATGCAGAACCTCCGTGGGCTGCTTCCGCGGCGGCGTGGCCGCCGTGCCCGCATTCGCCCGCGATACCGGGGCTGCTACCGGCGCCGGTGCGGGCGTCGGAGCCGGACGAGGCTTGGACGCGATCGGGTCGCTGCGGTCGGGCGCCGGCTGTGCTCGGCGCGGGAGGCTGGCGGGGCGATCTTCGTTCGTCATCGGATGACCTTTCGTGCGAGTTCACGGTATGCGGCGGCGACGGGTGCGCCCTTGCGGAAGTTGCCGTACCAGTCGTGCGAGTACCGGACCTCTCCGACGATGGTCCGGTGCGGGACGAGCGGAGTCAGGAGAAGCCCCGTCTCTCGCATCTGCTCGATGCTGTGCGTAGCCTCTCGCGGCGTGATCGTCTCCTTGTAGCCGCCAACGATGATGCCGGCCTCCTCGACCGCTGCGCGGTCGCTGAGGTCGTTGTAGCGGCGCACACTCTCCTGTGCACCAATGAATCCGTCCACGCCGTCAGCGGTGGGCGTGGCGGCGTAGATCACTGACTCCGCCGCCGTCAGGGCGTTGTAGATCAGCGACCCGCCCTGGCGGTTCGGGCAGTCGATGATCGCGAGGTCCGCAGGCACATCCTCGAGCGAGTCCGCCAAGCGATGCCCGACTTCTCCGGGATCGTCCGTTTCGCGTGCGCTCACGCTGCGGTCGGACGGGATCACTCGAAGGTTCGAGTGAAAGGGCGAAGGCACGGCGAGCTCGTCCGCCCATCCCCTCGGGTCGGCGTTACCCAGGATCGCTCCGACGTCGAGCCCGACGTCGACGGGCTGCGCGTCGAGCCACTTCGTGGTCGCGCCACGCGGATCCAGGTCGATCAGGATCACCCGCCGCCCCTCCTCGGCCGCCACCATCGCCAGGGAGACCGCGGTGGTGCTCTTCGTCGCACCGCCGCTCTCGCTGTAGATCATCATTGTCTGCATGCCGCAAACCTATATGGCTATCTATCCACCTAGCAAACTACCCAGATACCTATATAGGTATCTGGGTAGGACTCGCCCGGTATGAGCACCCGATCCCGCTCGGTGCGCGGGCTGGGAGCGAGTGTCGGTGGGGCCGACCTACACTCGGACGCATTCGAACATATGTTCGATGAGACGAGGAGGGGGCCGACCATGAGCGTGACCGTTGTGGAGCGCATCGCGACTCCGGCCTCGGACGCCGTCGCCGTCGCCTTCCTCGTCACCAGTGACGCGGTGGCTGCCGGGTTCCCGTCGCCGGCACAGGACTACTTCGACGGGTCCCTCGACCTCAACGACCACCTCATCCGGGACAAGACCTCGACGTTCATCGTCCGCGTCTCGGGCGAGAGCATGACCGGCGCGGGCATCAGCGACGGCGACGAGCTCGTGGTCGACCGGTCGATCACGCCGACGCACGGGAGCGTGGTCATCGCGATCCTCGACGGCGAGCTGACCGTCAAGCGCCTCGAGCTGCACCCCGGGGGAGTGGTGCTGCGGGCGGAGAACCCGGAGTACCCGCCGATCCACGTCGCCGAGCTGAGTGACCTCCAGGTGTGGGGCGTCGTCACGGTCTGTCTCCACCGGCTGCACCGTGCGCTCTGAGCGGCGCGTCGGCCTGGTCGACGTGAACAGCTTCTACGTCTCCTGCGAGCGGCTATTCGACCCCAAGCTCGCCGGCCGGCCCGTTGTCGTCCTCTCGAACAACGACGGCTGCGTGGTCGCCCGCTCCGACGAGGTGAAGCAGCTCGGCATCGAGAACGGCACCCCCTGGTTCAAGATCGAACCCCTGATCCGCTCCGGCCGTCTTCCGGAGGTCATCGCCCGCTCGAGCAACTACGAGCTGTACGGCGAGCTGTCCGCCCGCGTGATGGAGCTGCTGGGCCGATACTCCGCCTGGCAGGAGGTCTACTCGATCGACGAGAGCTTCCTCGGCGTCGACGGCGACGTGGCGGAGCGGGCGAAGATCGGCCGCGCGATGCGCGCCGCCGTCGCCAAGAACGTCGGCCTGCCCGTCTGCGTCGGGTTCGGGCCGAGCAAGACGCTCGCGAAGTTCGTCAACAAGGGCGGAGCGAAGAAGCACCCGCGCCTCGGCGGGGTCTGCGACACCGACTGGTACACGCCCGATCAGCTCGACGCGCTCATGGCGTCGCAGCACGTCACTGAGCTGTGGGGAGTGGCCGGCCGCACCGGGAAGCGCCTCGCGGAGCTGTCCATCCACACGATCCGGGACCTGCGCGATGCCGACCCGGCGCTGATCCGGAAGAAGTTCTCCGTGGTGCTGCAGCGCTCCGTCTACGAGCTGCGCGGGGTCGACTGCATCCCGCTCGAGGCGGCCCGCACCGTCCGGGATCAGCTGATCTTCTCGCGCTCGTTCGCCACTCCGGTGACGACGATCGCGGACATGGAGCAGGTGCTCTCCGTCTACGCGCAACGCGCCGCGCACCGCCTGCGCGCGCAGGGGTCGGTGACGAAGACGATGAGCGTCTTCGCGTCGACGTCGCCGTTCGCGGACGCGCCGTACGAGTCCGCCGGCGGCCTCGCCGGCTTCCCCGTGCCCACCGACGACCCGGTGGGTATCGTCAAGGCCGCGATCGCGACGTTGCGCCCGCGGCTGCGCGAGGGCGCCCGCTACGTGCGGGCCGGCGTCATCCTCACCAACCTGTCGCCGAAGGACTCCCACGCCTTCCTCGACGTGTTCGATACGGCTTTCGACTCCAAGGGTCTGGGCGCCACGATCGACGCCGTGACGAAACGCCACGGCCGCTCCGCGGTCGGACTGGGCCTCGCCGGGATCCGCAAGGGGCCGGTCTGGACGATGAAGCGCGAAGCGCTCTCGCTGCGCGCCACGACCCACTGGGCCGAGCTGGCGACCGCTCACGCCCGCTGACTTCTATCGGCGGCCAGCCTCCTCAGATAGAATGTTCTATAGGAGGTGGTTGCCGTGTCGATCATTCAGAGGCCCGATGGGGAGACCATCCGCAAGCTGCGCAGCTTGCAGGTCGTAACGCGGGTGTCATATCTTCGCGCGCTGCGCCGCGCTGCGGAGGACACCACGCAGAGGCAGCTCGCGCAAGAAATTGGAATCTCACAGCCCTCCGTCAACAGCGCATTGAAGTCCGCGGCCGCAGTGTCGGACGTGCGGCCCGGATTCTCTGGCGCAACGCCTTACGAGATTGCTCAGCGCTACGACGCGGGGGAGCTGACGAAGGAGCAGGTCATCGATGAGCTCGGCCGTTGGTCCTACCGTCCGGGGTCAGCTAGCGACGGCTACGACTGGACGACCGCGGACGCGGGAGAGTTTGCAGAGGTGCGACGCGCTCTGAGTGAGCACCTCATCGACGTCGACACATACGACGAGATCCTGGACCGCTACAGCGAGCAAGGTCGGTGACTGGGGAGGACTCGTCAGCGATCGCCAAGCACCGCGAGACAGTGCGTGCATGGGCGCGAGCGGGCGGGCCGCTGAGCCCCAAGAGCGAACACGCGACGGTGAACAACCGAGAGTGGTTCCGGCTCGGCGCCGACCAGGATTACGAGCCGCGTGGTGCGCGGCAACAACTACACGACCGCTTTGTGGCCGACTACCGCGCACAATTCCCTGACGTGCGCCAAGAGCGGAAGGCGATCATCCTTGCCGGCCCGCCTGGTGCCGGTAAATCGACCGTTCTCCGAGACGTGCTCGGCACCGACCGCAACGCCTGGCTCACCATCGACGCCGACGAGTTCAAGCGGGCGCTGCTCACCGAAGCGATCAAGGACGGCACCTACGACAGCACGATCCTGCCGCCCGAGGTCCGCGCCGCCGAGGCAGCGGGGGAGAAGTTCTTCCCGCTCGAGCTGGCCTCGCTCGTGCACGAAGAGTCTTCCATTCTCGCTATCCAACTCCGCGACGCGGCCATTCGGGACGGCCAGAACGTCGTGATCGACACCGTGCTCTCTTCGCCCGAGAAGGCGGTCGAGCTGGGGCAGCGGTTCGCGGCAGCCGGCTACAGCGTCGAAGTGATCGACGTCGAGGTGCCGTTCGAGCTGTCGGAAGCGCGGATCGCCGGCCGCTGGCAGGACTCCTACGAACGCGCCCTCGCCGGCGCCGACGAGCTCGGCGGTCGATGGGTGCCCAGCGAGTACGCCAGGAACGTTTATGCCGGCCCGGGAGGTCGGTCCCTCCCTGAGTTCGCCGCCGAGCAGCTGGCCGATACCGGCTCCACCGTGATGCGATTCCGCCGCTACAACACCCCCGCGGAAGGGCAGCCGCGCACTGTCGAGGTCGACAAGTCGCGCACTGCGTTCGGGCGCCCTCTGATCGACACCGCCCTCGCGCAGGCTCAGGCGACCGTCTCTCGCAGCTTCTCCACCACGGCGCTGACCACGGCGCCCGAGCGCGGTGACCGAGCGATCCCGGCCACCTCACCGACGCCAGCGCCGGACCGCGGCGACCGCGGTCGCTAGAGCGGCGTCGTCACCACTTAGAAAACCTGTCCACCAGGTCGACGTCGATCGAGGAGGTCCGCGGGTCCAGGCCGTCGGCCGTCTCGTCGGGGGCGTCGATGACGTCCAGGAACACGGCAGTCGCGGGCGTCACGAACGCTGAGGTCGTTCCGCGCGACGTCGGGATCTCTACGAAGGCGCCGCCGGCGGCCGCCGCCTGTTCGAGGCGCTGCGTGAGCCCGACGCGATCGACGTCGACCGGCAGCGAGAAGTGGCGCGGTCCGATAGTCAGCTCGAGCAGGTGCATGGGATTCCCGTCGTCGGCCGCTTGCCTACCAGGTACCCATCCTCCCGCGTCCTAGACGCTTCCGAGCCCGTTCCGGGGGCGCGAGATGCCCTCGCGCAGCGGCGCCGCGCGCCGCAGGTTGGAAGCCGCCACGGCGGCCCGTTCCACCTGTTTTCTTCACCTCTCCGCGGTTTCAACCTATTTCGCTCCACCGGCTGCGTGCCACCGATCCCGAACGCGGTCGCTGCGCTCCCTCACATCGCTCGTGATCGGCGTCACTCCGCCGCCTCCACTCAAACGGTCTTCCCCGCCGGAGAGGCAAAGAAAAACGATCAGCCAGAGGGAGACACACCATGAGCCAGCAGCGCGGCACCCGTACCGAGGTCATCAAGAGCGAGTACCACGGACCCGGAGCGGACGGGATCAGCCGGACCGCCCGTCAGGTGGTCATCGTCGGCGCCGGTGGCCGCGACCCGGTGACCGAGCAGACCCCGGCCGTGCACCTGGTCACCCGCGAGGGCCGCGCGGGGCTTCCCGGGGTGACGCTGCAGCACTTCGAGCCCGTGGAGGCGCTGCCCGCGGATCGCGTCGGCTACATGGCCTCCGGCGCCTACGTCGTCGTTCCGGTCGACGTCGCGCGAGCGCTCGACCTGTTCCCGGCCGCGTACGCGCTGCACGACCGCAGCGAGACGCCCGCCGACTACCGCGACAACGACTGACCCCCCCCGAACCGAGAAGGAGAACCGACATGCTCACCATCACCCACACGCCCGAAGCCGGAACGATCATCGAGGGCACCAGCCGCGGGGACGGCACCGCCGAGATCCTGAAGGCGTCCGGCTGGCGCTGGGGCCGCTCCATCGGCGCCTGGTACGTCCCGCAGTCCCGCGACCGCCTGCCGAAGTGGTGGACCATCAACCGGGCCGCGACCGCCCTGCGCGACGCCGGACACGAGGTCACGATCAAAGCCGAAGAGACGTTCCGCTCGACCGCCGAGGCGGAGGCGGCGACTATCGAGCGCCAGGCCGCCCGGGTCGACGCGCTCGACGCGAAGGCCGAGCGCCGCGCCGCGGACGCCGATACCGCCGACGCGGCCGCGCGCCGCGCGTTCGACCGGCTCCCGGAGGGTGGCGAGCCGATCAAGATCGGCCACCACTCCGAGACGCGGCACCGCAACGCGATCGAGAAGGCCCACAACGCGATGGGCCGCAGCGTCGAGGCCGACCGCGAGGCCACCCGCGCCCGCGCCCGCGCCGACGTCGCCGCCGGGACCACCGAATCCCGCTACGCGCCGGGAATGGTGGCCCGCCGCATCGACCGGCTCGATACCGACATTCGCGGCTGCACGCGGAAGATCGAGGGCAGCTCGCACAACTTCGGTGGCGGCTACATCGAGACGACCGCCCCCGCGACGGGCGCCTACCGGGAGCGGCTGCTCACCCAGCGCGCGCAGCTCGAAGACCAGCGCGACTACTGGACCGCCGTCCGCGAGGCGCAGGCCGCGGCCGGACGGGTCACGATCCACAGCCGCGACACGATCGCCAAGGGCGACATGATCAAGCACCGCTTCGGCTGGCACGTCGTTACCCGCGTGAACCCCAAGAGCGTGACTGTCGCGCTCGACTGGAACGACGGAACCCGCCCCTACAAAGTCGCCTACGCCGACGTGCAGGGACACCACACCGCCGCTGAGGTGGAGGCAGCCCGAGCCGCCGCCACCGAGACGGCCGCCGCGAGCTGATCGAGCGAGGGCTACCTACCTATATAGGTAGGTAGCCCGTGAGGGGCGGGCCCCTCACGCTCCCCGGGGATCCCGTTCCGGGAGGCGCGAGCTGCGCTCGTGCAGCGGCGACGAAGCGCCGCCTAGAGGTCGCCCGGCTGCGCCGGCCGCCGTTGGTCGCCGTGCGGGCTCACACCCTTTTTTGCCGTGAAGCCTTCGGCGGCTCCCTCCGCTTCGCTGCGGTCGTAGCTACCTACGGGCTCCGTTCAAGTGGCTGCGCCACCGGCTCCTCCGAGACTTTCGGCACGCGGTCGCTGCGCTCCCTCACATCGCGCCGAAACTCTCTCCACCGCCGCCCTGCGGGTTGCACTGCGCCCTCCGGTTGCTAAGGCGGAGAACCGCCTTGACGGCAAAAAAACGATGAGGAAGAGGAAGAACATGCAGCAGATCACCACCGTCAGCACCTTCGTCCCGGCCACGAACGAGGACGGGATGCAGAGCCAGTTGCGCCGGATCGCCGAGCGCGACGTCGACCTCTCAGGTCTGGCACGCAACGGGTGGGCGCTGGCACACACCGCCACGATCCCCGGCCCCGAGGGCGTCATGTTCGTGGACACCCTCACCCGCACCGAATCCTGACCCGCACCACCACCGAGGAGCAAACGCCATGTCCGACACCATCACCACCAGCCCCGCGGCCGAGGAGCCGACCCTCCTTGACGCGGTGGCCGAGTTCGCGTCCGTGTTCTCCCACGGAGACACCGCCGACGAGCTGGCCGTGCGACTCAGCTGCGCCGAGGTCGACGCGCTGGCCGGACTCCTGCGAGCATTCGGACGAGATGAGGCCGCGGACCTGTGGATCGCGGAGCACGCGAGCGACGACGACGAGGGCGACGCCCACACCCCGGAAGGAACCCACCGATGAGCGAGCAGCAGCAGACCACGCCCGACCCGGCGGCGACCTACCAGGCGGCCGTCGCGGCCTTCGCGGCCACGCTCTCCAACCCGGCCGTCACGGAAGCGATCGCTCCGACGCTGCCGTGCTGGCGCGCGACGGGCATCATCGACCTCCTCACCCACGCCGGACACACCGACGCCGCCGAGAAGTGGGCCGAGCTGCACGCCTGGTCCCCGGTCAACGACGAGCACGACCCGCATCGCGGCGACCGGTGGGACGACTGATGCTCACCGTCTACTCGAAGCCGTCGTGCGTGCAGTGCACCATGACCTACCGGGTGCTCGAGAAGAAGGGCATCGAGTACACCACCGTCGACATCACCACCAACCCCGCAGCGCTCGCGTACGTC
>NZ_PSVN01000022.1:0-37156 GCF_002932235.1 Rathayibacter sp. AY1E3 | reverse complement strand
GGGCGGGCTCGGGCTCCGCCGGGGCGGGGGCCTCGGCGTCGCTCTCGGCGTCGACCGACGGGGTCACCTCGTCGGTGGCCTCGGTCTCGGCGGCCTGGACCTCGGGGGCCTCCTCGGCGGGAGCCTCGGGCTCGGACGCCGACGAGGCTCCGGAGCCGTCTCCGATGCGCACCAGCTCGGCGCCGACCTCGACGGTCTCGTCCTCCTGGACGAGGATCTCCTCGATCACTCCCGCGACGGGCGACGGGATCTCGGTGTCGACCTTGTCGGTCGAGACCTCGAGCAGGGGCTCGTCCACCTCGACGCGGTCCCCGACGTTCTTCAGCCAGCGGGTGACCGTTCCTTCCGTGACACTCTCTCCGAGTGCCGGGAGGCTGACGGATTCGCTCATGAGCCTGTCTCCTTAAGACGCTTGTGTTTCGATGTCCAGCTTACTGATGCGGAAGCGGCGGATCGCCGCACCGCAGTGGTTCTACAGGGCGTGCAACGGCTTCCCCGCCAGAGCGAGGTGCGCCTCGCCGAGCGCCTCGTTCTGAGTGGGGTGCGCGTGCACGAGGGGCGCGACGTCCTCGGGGTGCGCCTCCCAGTTCACGATGAGCTGAGCCTCGCCGATCAGCTCGCCGACGCGGGCTCCGACCATGTGCACGCCGACGACGGGGCCGTCGACCAGGCGCACGACCTTCACGGAGCCGGTGGTCCCGATGATCGTGCTCCGGGCGTTGCCGCCGAGGCCGTAGTCGTACACGGCGACGCGCTCGGCGCCGTACTCGGCGATCGCGCGGGCCTCGCCGAGGCCGACGGAGGCCACTTCGGGGTCGCTGTAGGTCACCTTCGGGACGTTGACGTCCGAGACGACCTGCGGGCCCAGACCGGCGATCTCCTCCGCGACGAAGATCCCCTGCTGGAAGCTCCGGTGCGCGAGCTGGAGCCCCGGCACGATGTCGCCCACGGCGTACACGCCGGGGACGGAGGTCTGCAGGCGCTCGTCGGTCAGCACGTAGCCGCGGTCGAGGCGGACCCCGGCCTCCTCGAGGCCGATGCCCGCGGTCACCGGGCCGCGGCCGACGGCGACCAGCAGGATCTCGCCCTCCACCGTGGCGCCGCTCTCGAGCGACACGGAGACGCCGCCCTCGCTCTGCGAGACCGACGCGACGCGAGATCCCAGCTGGAAGGCGATGCCCCGCTTGCGGAAGGCGCGCTCCAGCTGCTTGCTGACGCTCTCGTCCTCGTTGGGGACGAGGTGGGGGAGGGCCTCGACGATCGTGACCTCGGCGCCGAACGAGCGCCAGACGCTCGCGAACTCGACGCCGATCACTCCGCCGCCCAGGACGACGACGCTCGCGGGCACGTGGTCGAGCTCGAGAGCCTGGTCGCTCGTCAGGATGCGGCCGCCGATCTCGATCCCGGGGAGGGTGCGGGAGGCGGACCCGGTGGCGACGACGACCGACGCGCCGTGGAGCACGTGCTCACCGACCGTCACGGTGCCAGGCGCGGTGAGGCGGCCCTCGCCCGTGACGACCGTGATGCCGCGCGAGGACACGAGGCTCTGGAGCCCCTTGTACTTGCCGGCGACGACGCCTTCGCGGTAGCGCGTGACGCCCGCCATGTCGATCCCGGTGAAGCTCGAGAGCACGCCGTACTTCTCTCCCTCGCGGGCGCCGTCCGCCAGCTCGGCGGCGTGCAGCAGGGCCTTGGTGGGCACGCACCCGCGGTGCAGGCAGGTGCCGCCGAGCTTGTCGCGCTCCACGAGCGCGACGCTCATCCCGAGCTGCGTCGCCCGGAGGGCCGCCGCGTACCCGCCGCTGCCACCTCCGAGCACGACCAGGTCGTAGCGCTCTTCCGACACCCAGTGACTCCCTCGCGACGTGCGGTCCCGCTTCCCGGCCGACCGGCTCCGGCGCTGAGCGCCGAGCGGATCGGGAGGGGGGACGAGGCGGGATCTCCCGCCCCGTCGACCCTACTACGCGCTCGCGAAGCCCTCGGCCAGAGCGATCAGCGCGCGCACCGAGACCCCCGTGGCGCCGGCTCCGGTGAAGCCGTAGCCGCCGCCTCCGTTACTCGAGGGGCCGGCGATGTCGAGGTGCGCCCACGGGATCGTGGTCGCGTCCTCGCCCTCGCCGCGCTTCCCGACGAACTCGCGGAGGAAGTGGCCGGCGAGGAGCATGCCGCCGGCGGTGTTGCCCGGCTTGACGTTCGCGATGTCGGCGACGTCCGAGTTGAGCAGCGGTCGCAGCTCCGCAGGGAGGGGCATCTGCCAGAAGGGCTCTCCCGCCGCGCGGGCGGCGTCGAGGACGCGGGAGACCAGCTCGTCGTCGCCCAGAGCGCCGACGGTCCGGTTGCCGAGGGCGACCACGGAGGCGCCGGTCAGCGTCGCGACGTCGATGATCGCATCGGGCTGCTCCTCGCTGGCGGCGACGAGGCCGTCGGCGAGCACCAGTCGGCCCTCGGCGTCGGTGTTCAGCACCTCCACCGTGGTCCCGCCGCGCACGGTGAGCACGTCGTCCGGGCGGATCGCGGTCCCGGAGGGGAGGTTCTCGGCGATGCAGAGCCAGGCGGTCGCGCGGAGCGGGAGGCCGAGCTCCGCGATGGCGCGCACGACGGCGTACACGGTCGCCGCGCCCGCCATGTCGGTCTTCATCCCGATCATCGAGGCCGGCGGCTTGAGCGAGAGTCCGCCGCTGTCGAAGGTGATGCCCTTGCCGACCAGGGCGAGGTGGGTGCTCGCGCCCTCGGGCGCGTAGGCGACCTTCACGAGGCGGGGCGGGCGGGAGGAGCCGCTGCCGACTCCGAGGATGCCGCCGAACCCCTCCTCCGCGAGGGCCTCCTCGTCCCAGACGGTGACCTCGAGGGGCAGTCCCTCTGCGCCGGTCTGCACGGCCTCGGCCAGCGTCTGCGGGTAGAGGTGCGACGGGGGAGTGTTGACGAGGTCCTTCACCGTGCCGACCGCGCGGCCGAGCACGAACGCCCGGTCCAGGACGGCGGGGTCGGCCGACTCGCCGCCGCCCAGCAGGACGACGTGCTCGACGGGCGCCTTCGCCGCGGCGGCGGTGCTGCCGCGGAAGGCGGTGAAGGAGTAGGAGCCGAGCGCGGCGCCCTCGGCGACCGCGGCGAGCGTGCCGTCGGAGCCGGCGGGGAGGGAGAGGGCCACGGAGGCGGACCCCGCGAGCAGGCGGACGGCGGCGCCCGCGGCGTTCCGCAGCGCGGTGTCGTCGGGCTCCGCCGAGCCGAGTCCGACGAGCACGATCACTCCGGCACGGACCGAGGACGGCACGCGCACGAGCGTCTCGGCCGCGCCGGTCGCGCCGAGCGCGCTCAGCGCGGGGGCCAGCTCCTCGAAGCCCTCCGCGCCGACGAGCCGGGGACCGTCGGGTCCCGGGGCGACGCCGAGGACGAGGGCGTCGGTGTCGATGTCGGAGGCGGGAACGGTCGAGTACTCGAGAGAGGAGAGGGGCATGGCGGCAATGCTAGGCGCTGTTCGCTGAGGGCTCAGCGGACCCGGCCGGGGCGCCGGGACCCCCGTTTAGACTGGACGCATGCTGGATCCGGAAGACCTGTTCGAGATCGAGGGCGACCTCTCCGAGATCCCGCGCGGGCTGCACCTCGTCGCGGGCCTGACCGGCTCGGCCGACGCCGGGGGAGCGGTGGGGCAGCTGGGGGAGTACCTCTTCGAGACCCTCGAGCACCGCGGGGTCGCGGTCTTCGACCAGGATCAGCTGCTCGACTACCGGGCCCGCCGCCCCATCATCACGTTCGACCAGGACCACCTGACGGACTACCGTCCTGCGATGCTCCGGCTCTCGCTCGCGCACGACGAGCTGCACCAGCCGTTCCTCCTGCTCACCGGCTTCGAGCCCGACTTCCAGTGGGAGCGGTTCACCCGCGCGGTGGTCTCCCTCCTCGAGCGGCTCGACGTCGCCTCGACCACGTGGGTCCAGGCGATCCCGATGCCCGTGCCGCACACTCGGCCCGTCGGCGTCACCGTGAGCGGCAACCGCGAGGACCTGATCGAGGCGATGTCGGTCTGGAAGCCGCACACGCAGGTGCCCTCGAACGTCCTCCACCTGCTCGAGCTGCGCCTCTACGAGCGCGGTCTGACCGTGGTCGGCTTCGCGCTGCTCATCCCCCACTACCTGTCGGACACCGAGTACCCGCAGGCGGCGGTCGCGGCGCTCGAGAGCATCTCGGCGTCGACCGGCCTCATCTTCCCGACGGACCGCCTGCGCGAGAGCGGGCGGGAGTTCCTCGGCAAGGTCGACGAGCAGGTCGGCGGCAACGACGAGCTGCAGAAGCTGGTCTCGGCCCTCGAGGCGCGGCACGACACCTACATGGAGGGGACGAGCCTCCGCTCGCCGCTCACCGACGAGGACGGCTTCGTGCCCAGCGCCGACGCGATCGCCGCCGAGCTCGAGAAGTTCCTCGCGATCCGCCGCCCGGGCGAGGAGCCCACCGCCTCCTGAGCGGCCGTAGGATCGGACGAGTGCGTGATCGTCGAGCCTGGTTCGTCTTCGGTGCCGGAGCGTTCGCCTACCTCGTCGCGGTCCTGGACCGCACGACGCTGGGCGTCGCAGGAGTGGACGCCGCGGAGCGGTTCGGGGTGGCCGCCGCCGTCCTCTCGTCGCTCGCCGTCGTCCAGCTGATCGTCTACGCCGGGATGCAGATCCCGGTCGGGATCCTCATCGACCGGTTCGGCCCGCGGACCCTGATCCTCTCGGGCACGGCCCTGATGATGGCGGGCCAGGTCGTGGTCGCGATCGCGCCGGGCATCGGCGTCGCGATCGTCGGGCGGATCCTGCTGGGAGCCGGGGACGCCGCGATCTTCACCTCCGTGATCCGCCTCACGGTGACCTGGTTCAGCGGACCGATCGTGCCGCAGCTCTCGCAGTGGATCGGCAACATCGGCCAGGTGGGCCAGATCCTCTCCGCACTCCCGTTCGCGGCGATCCTCCACACGTTCGGCTGGGAGCCCGCGTTCCTCAGCGCCGCCGGCCTCGGGGCCGTGTCCTTCCTCGGCGTGCTCCTCCTGGTCGCCGACGTCCCGCCGCGCACCGAGCCGATCACGGTGGTGCCTCCGACGCTCCGGGCGACGATCGCGCAGCTCGGAGTGAGCCTGCGCCGGCCGGGGACGCAGCTCGGCTTCTGGTCGCACTTCGTCACGCAGTCCTCCGGCACGGTCTTCACGCTCCTCTGGGGCTACCCCTTCCTCGTCTACGCGATCGGCCTGCCGCCGACCGTCGCCGCGCCGACCCTCACGATCGTCGTGATCGCGGGGATCGTCGTCGGGCCGGTGCTCGGCGTCCTGACCGCTCGCCACCCCATGCGCCGCAGCAACCTCGTGCTCGGGATCGTCTCGGCGATGGCGGTCGCCTGGACCGTCGTGCTGCTCTGGCCCGGCGTCCCGCCGTACTGGCTCGTGGTGCTGCTCCTGATCGTCGTCGGAGCGGGCGGCCCCGGCTCCATGATCGGGTTCGACTTCGCCCGCACGTTCAACCCCTCGCGGAGCCTCGGCGCGGCGAACGGAGTCGTCAACGTGGGCGGGTTCCTGGCCAGCTTCACGATGATGTTCGCGATCGGCCTGATCCTCGACGCACTGGCCGGTCCCGGTGCCTCCTCCGAGCAGACCTACTCGCTCGAGCACTTCCGCCTGGCGTGGTGCGTGCAGTACGTGGTGGTCGGCGCCGGAGTCGTCGCACTCGTCGTCGCGCGCCGCCGGACCCGCCGCCGCCTGGCCGAGGACGAGGGAATAACCGTGGCCCCTCTCTGGGTTGCACTGAGTGACCGGATGCGCCGCGGCCGCGCGGGGCGCTGACGGTCGTCCGTCGATCCGCCCTTCTGCAGACGCGATGTCCCAGCGGAACGGCCCGGATCCCGCCGGATCGAGCCCCACTCGCACCGCACCGCACGGCTGCACTACTCAGACGTGCAATAATTGTCAATAGGACCCGTTCGGGTCGAGGAGCACCAGGCCCACGTCGGGCGTGCGACGTCCTCGACTTGACATGGGTCCTCGTAATGCCCACCGACGGACGACGCCCTCCCGCGCCGCCCGCCCCCGGGACGCAACGGATGGAGAGGTGCCGCCATGGCCACCAGAGCTACCAAGACCGCAACGCTCGACGCCGTCGACGACGACGTGACGACGACCACCAAGAAGCCCGCGACGCGCAAGCCCGCGGCGAAGACCACGGCGGCCAAGACCACCGCGGCCAAGACGACCCGCTCGCGCGCCACGACCAAGGCCGCCGCTCCCGCCGACACCGAGGAGGAGCCGACCGACGCCGTCGAGCCCGACGAGGCAGCGGAGGAGGAGGAGACCGAGGTCGTCGCCGAGGACACCGAGACCGACGCCAAGGACGACGCGGAGACGCCGGAGGCCCCGGCCGCCGCCGCCGTCGCCGCTCCGGCCGAGCCGCTCCCGAGCGGTGCGCTCGTCCTGTCGTTCGGCGGAGAGGACGACGAGGTCCCGGTCTACTCGACCGCGATCACCGGTGCCACCGCCGACCCGGTCAAGGACTACCTGAAGCAGATCGGCAAGGTCGCGCTCCTGAACGCGGCCGAGGAGGTCGAGCTCGCGATGCGCATCGAGGCCGGCCTGTTCGCCGAGGACAAGCTCGCCAACTCGACCGACCTCAGCCCGGAGCTCGTCCGCGAGCTGCGCTGGGTCGCGAAGGACGGCCAGCGCGCGAAGAGCCACCTGCTCGGAGCGAACCTCCGGCTCGTCGTCAGCCTCGCGAAGCGCTACACCGGTCGCGGGATGCAGTTCCTCGACCTCATCCAGGAGGGCAACCTGGGCCTCATCCGTGCGGTCGAGAAGTTCGACTACACCAAGGGCTTCAAGTTCTCGACCTACGCCACGTGGTGGATCCGCCAGGCGATCACCCGCGCGATGGCCGACCAGGCCCGCACCATCCGCATCCCGGTGCACATGGTCGAGGTCATCAACAAGCTGGCCCGCGTGCAGCGCCAGATGCTCCAGGACCTGGGCCGCGAGCCCACGCCCGAGGAGCTCTCGCGCGAGCTCGACATGACCCCCGAGAAGGTCATCGAGGTGCAGAAGTACGGGCGCGAGCCGATCTCGCTGCACACGCCCCTGGGCGAGGACGGCGACAGCGAGTTCGGCGACCTCATCGAGGACACCGAGGCGGTCGTCCCGGCCGACGCCGTGGGCTTCACCATGCTGCAGAAGCAGCTGGAGTCGCTGCTCGACTCGCTCTCGGAGCGCGAGGCCGGCGTGATCCGCATGCGCTTCGGCCTCGGCGACGGCATGCCGAAGACGCTCGACCAGATCGGCGACACCTTCGGCGTGACGCGCGAGCGCATCCGCCAGATCGAGTCCAAGACGATGGCCAAGCTCCGCCACCCGTCCCGCTCGCAGTCGCTCCGCGACTACCTCGAGTAGGCCGGTGATCCGCTACGCGCCGGCGGTCCTCCTCGGGAGGGCCGCCCGGTTCGCCGCGCGGGTCCGGAAGCCCGGCGGGGGATCCGCCGTGCCCGGACTCGTGGTGAACCGTGTCGCGCCCGGATTCCTGCCCGCGGTGCTCGACGGATTCCGGGACGGCCTCGTGGTCGTCACGGGATCGGCGGGCAAGTCGACCACGACCAAGATGCTGGTCGCGGTGCTCCGCGCGCACGGGCTCCGGGTCTTCACCAACCCCTCGACGGCCAACATCGCCCAGGGGCTGACCTCCGCGCTCCTGGAGCAGGCGGACCTCCGCGGACGGATCGACGCCGACATCGCCGTCCTCGAGATGGACGAGGGTCACGGCGCGCGCCTCGCGCCCCGGATGCGCCCCCGCGTCGTCCTGCTGACGAACGTGGTGGTCGACCAGATCGACCGCTTCTTCGATCCGGCCATGGTCGCCCGGATGCTCGGCACCATCGCCTCCCGCGCGACCGGTCCCGTCGTGTTGAACGCCGACGACCGCCACGTCGCCGATGTCGCGACCTCCCTCCCCGACGAGCGGATCCGCTGGTACGGCGTCTCCTCCTCCGTCCGCGACTCCGCGTCGGGCGGTCTCGGCTACGCCGCGGAGGCGGAGGCCGGGACCGACCGTGCCACCACCGTCGTCGAGAGCACGACGGGAGCGGCCGCGCGCATCGTCAGCGACGGCGACCCGCTCGAGGTCCGGCTCCCCGCGCGGGGCGTCCACTACGCGGTCGACGCCGCGGCGGCCGTCTCCACGGCCCGCGCCGTGCTCGCCGAGCGCTTCGACCCGGCCCTCGCCGCCTCCGCGCTCTCGAGCATCGACCCCGTCTTCGGGCGGGGCGAGATCGTCACCGTGCGCGGCCACGAGGTCGAGTTCGTCCTGGTTCAGAACCCGGCGAGCTACCGCCTGAACATCGCGGAGATCCCCGAGGGGACCGAGCAGATCATGCTCGCGATCGGCTCCGACGTCCGAGACCCCTCCTACTTCTGGCCCGTGGACAGCTCCGTGCTCGGGCACGTCCGTGTCGTCTCGGGGTCGAAGGCGCACGAGGCGGCGCTGCACCTGCGCTACGACGGCGTGCGCGTCGACTCCGTCGACGAGGACCTGGGTCGCGCGCTCGACGCGTTCCTCGCTCTGCCGACCCCCGCCTCCGGCCGGAAGACCATCGTCTTCTCGGCCGATTCGATGCGCCGCACCCGTGCGCACCTGCAGCTCGTCACCAACCGCGAGGAGACCGCGTGACCACCCTCCGCATCGCCGTGCTCGCTCCCGACGTCCTGGACAGCAACGGCGACGCGGCGAACGCCCGGGTCCTCGCGGCTCGGGCGCGCTGGTCGGGTGTCGAGGCGGAGGTCGTGCCGCTCATGACCGCCTCCGACGCCGAGGTCCATCCGGACGTCCTGGTCGCCGGGACGGGAGCGGACGAGGACCTCCCGGGCGTCCTGGCACTCCTCCACGAGATCGCGCCGACGCTGCGGGCCTGGGTCGACCAGGGCACCCAGGTCGTCGCGGTCGGAGCCGGCTGGGAGATGCTGGCCGGTTCGATCAGCACGGCCGCGGGCGGAGCCCGGGGGATCGGGCTGTTCCCCGGAGACTCGGTCACGGGCGAGCGCGCGACCGACGACCTCCTCGTCGAGACGCCGGGCGGCGTCCTCGTCGGATTCGAGAACCACGAGCGCCGGATGACCGGGATAGCGCCCGAGCACGCGCTCGGCCGAGTGCTGCACGGCACCGGCGACGGCGCCGGCCACGAGGGCTACGCGGTGGGAGGCCTTCTGGGCACGCACCTGCACGGCCCCGTCCTCGCGAAGAACCCGTCGCTCGCGGACGCGATCCTGCGGCGCGCCCTCGGCGACGCCTACTCCCCGTCGGACGAGCGTCTCCGCCTGGTCGATGAAACGGCACGAGCCGCTCGCGAAGTGATCGCGAAGCGGCTCGGTGTCGGTCTGTAGGGCGCTGACGCGCCGTCCGGGCTGATCGGGGACGCGCTAGGGGCGCTGCTCCTCGAAGAGTCGGGCGGACTCGTCGTGCCAGCTCTGGGCGATGCTGGAGAGCTTCTCCTGGTACTTCTTCCCGTGGTGTGCGCAGAACAGCAGTTCTCCGTTGTTCACGACCACTCGGATGTACGCCTGGGCACCGCAGCTGTCGCAGCGGTCGGCGGCGGAGAGCTGGTGGGCACCGGCGAGCTCGTCCACGCCGTTCTGGGTTGCTGTGGTCGACATGACTTGGCCTCCTGCACTCGGTCTTCGATCTCTGCTTAGTGGAACCCATCCAAGCACGCGATTGTTTCCGCACGGAGTCGATCGGTCGGCATTTCGCTCTGCGCGTAGGGGCCCCGCGCCGAGCGGCCATCGTGCTGTCGCCGGGTGCCGCGCCACCGCGGCCGGAGCGGTTCCCGAAAGTAGACTGGGCGGATGGCCTCCACCGACTACAACGCCCGTCACCTCTCCGTCCTCGAGGGTCTCGAGGCGGTCCGGAAGCGGCCCGGCATGTACATCGGATCGACCGACTCGCGCGGCCTCATGCACTGCCTCTGGGAGGTCATCGACAACTCCGTCGACGAGGCGCTGGCCGGGCACGGGACCGAGATCAGCGTGCTCCTGCACGCCGACGGCAGCGTCGAGGTGCGCGACCGCGCGCGCGGGATCCCGGTCGACATCGAGCCGAAGACGGGGCTCTCCGGAGTCGAGGTCGTGTTCACGAAGCTGCACGCGGGCGGCAAGTTCGGCTCCGGATCCTACGCGGCGTCCGGCGGTCTGCACGGCGTCGGCGCCTCCGTGGTCAACGCGCTCTCGGAGCGCCTGGACGTCGAGGTCGACCGCAACGGCCGCACCTACCGGATGTCGTTCCACCGGGGGGAGCCCGGGCGCTTCGCCGACGCGGGCGAGCCCACCCCCGACGCTCCGTTCACGCCGTTCGAGAACGGGTCCGAGCTGACGGTCGTCGGGAAGGTCGCCAAGGGCGTCACCGGAACGCGCGTGCGCTACTGGGCCGACCGCCAGATCTTCACGAAGGGCGCCTCGTTCCAGACGGACGACCTGGTGACGCGCGCCCGGCAGACCGCGTTCCTCGTCCCCGGCCTGACGATCGACATCGTCGACGACCGGGCGGACGAGCGCCGCGCCGAGATGTTCCGCTACGACGGCGGCATCTCGGAGTTCGTCGAGTTCCTCGCCCCCGACGCCCCCGTGACCGAGGTGCTGCGCCTCACCGGCTCCGGCACCTTCACCGAGACCGTGCCGGTGCTGACCCCCGGCGGCGCCATGGTGCCCACCGAGGTGGAGCGCACCTGCGAGGTCGACATCGCCCTGCGCTGGGGCACCGGCTACGAGACGGTGATGCGCAGCTTCGTGAACATCATCTCGACGCCCAAGGGCGGGACGCACCAGACCGGCTTCGAGCAGGGCCTGCTGAAGCTGCTCCGCTCCCAGGTGGAGGCGAACGCCCGCCGCCTCAAGGTCGGCTCGGACAAGCTCGAGAAGGACGACGTCCTCGCCGGGCTCAGCGCCGTGCTGACCGTGCGGCTCCCGGAGCCGCAGTTCGAAGGCCAGACGAAGGAGGTGCTGGGCACGCCCGCCGTCCGCGCGATCGTCGCCTCCACCATCGCCTCGACGCTGGGCGCGGTGTTCTCCTCGACGCGCCGCGAGGACAAGGCGCAGACCTCCCAGCTCCTCGAGAAGGTCGTCGCCGAGATGAAGTCGCGGATCTCGGCCCGCGCGCACAAGGAGACCCAGCGCCGCAAGAACGCGCTGGAGTCCTCCTCCCTTCCGGCGAAGCTGGTCGACTGCCGCAGCAGCGACGTCGAGAACAGCGAGCTCTTCATCGTCGAGGGTGACTCCGCCCTCGGCACCGCCAAGCTCGCCCGCAACAGCGAGTACCAGGCCCTGCTGCCGATCCGGGGGAAGATCCTCAACACGCAGAAGGCGAGCATCGCCGACATGCTCTCGAACGCCGAGTGCGCCTCGATGATCCAGGTGATCGGAGCCGGCTCCGGCCGCTCCTTCGACCTCTCGGCCGCCCGCTACGGGAAGATCATCCTGATGAGCGACGCCGACGTCGACGGCGCCCACATCCGCACCCTGCTGCTCACGCTCTTCTTCCGCTACATGCGGCCGCTCGTCGAGGCGGGGCGCGTCTTCGCCGCCGTGCCTCCGCTGCACCGGCTCGTGGTGATGAACGCGGGGAAGAAGCCGAACGAGACGATCTACACCTACTCGGAGAAGGAGCTGCAGAGCGTCCTCGCGGCCCTCGGCAAGGCGGGCCGCCGCTACCAGGACCCGATCCAGCGCTACAAGGGGCTCGGCGAGATGGACGCGGACCAGCTGGCCACGACGACCATGGACCGCTCCCGCCGCACCCTCCGCCGGGTGCGGGTCGCCGACGCCGAGAACGCCGGCCGGGTGTTCGAGCTGCTGATGGGCAACGACGTGGCGCCCCGCAAGGAGTTCATCGTCCGCGGGTCCGAGTCGCTGTCGCGGGACCGCATCGACGTCTGAGCCGCGGGGCTCAGAACACCTCGGGCGCCGCTCCGATCGTCGCGATCGGCGCCGCGAGCGCCACGCCGGAGCCGTCGCGCTTCATCCCGGAGTCGGGCAGCGCGGCCACCGAGCCGTCGGCCTCGAGGGCGTGCGCGGGACCGGGGCCGACCCACGCCACTCCGAGGGCGGTCTCTCCCTTGAGGAAGCGCTGCGCGCGGACTCCGCCGGTGGCCCTGCCCTTGGCGGGGAACTCCGAGAACGGCGAGACCTTCGCACTGCCGGTGTCGGTCCCCGAGAGGGCCCAGCTGTCGACGGCGACCGTCGCGACGACGGCCTCGTCCCGGTCCTCGGCGGCGACGACGGCGAAGTGCACGACGTCGTCGGTCTCGGCCAGCTTGACCCCGGCCATCCCCGCGGCGGTCCGGCCCTGAGGGCGGACGGCGGACGCGGGGAAGCGCAGCAGCTGGGCCTCGCCGGTGACGAAGACCAGCTCGTCCTCCTCCGCCGACGCGGCCGCGCCCACGACGGCGTCCTTCGGCTTCAGGGCGATGAGCTCGATGTCCGGGCGGTTGGGCAGCTCGCCCGGCGCGACGCGCTTGACGACGCCCTGCTGGGTGCCGAGCGCGATCGGCCGCTCGTCGTCGAGGGCGACGAGCGCGAGCACCCGCTCGTCCTTCGCCAGGTGCGGGAGGTAGTCGCTCATGCGCACGCCCGCGCCCAGCTGCACCGAGGAGGAGGGGACGGCGGGCACGTCGACCGGCGAGAAGCGGAGGAGCCGACCGGCGCTGGTGACCGCGCCGATCTCCGTCCGGCTGGTCGTGTCGAGCACGCTGAGGACGGCGTCGTGCTTCGAGCGGCGCGTGGCGCGCTCGGGGTGGGGAGCGGCCTCGGGGTCGCGGTCGACCCGCACCATGCGGCCGGTGGTGCTCAGCAGCACCCGGCAGGGCACGTCCGCGATCTCGAGCACCGCGGCGGCCTTCCGCCCGGTGGTGGCGACGGAGGGGCGCGCCTCGGTGAGCAGGGTGCGCCGCGGGGTCCCGAGGCGCTGGGCGACCTCGTCGAGCTCGTCCGAGACCAGCTCGTCGATCCGTGATCGGCTGGCGAGGAGGGCCTCGAGCGCGGCGATCTCGGCGAGGAGGGTGTCGCGCTCGGTCTCGAGCTCGATGCGCGAGAACTTCGTGAGGCGGCGGAGCTGGAGCTCGAGGATGTAGTCGGCCTGCAGGGTGCTGAGGTCGAAGACCTCGATCAGCCGGGCCCGCGCCGCCGCGGTGTCGTCGCTCCCGCGGATCAGCTGGATGACCTCGTCGATGTCGAGGATCGCGATGAGCAGGCCCTCGACCAGGTGCAGCCGCTCCTGGCGCTTGCGCAGTCGGTAGCGGGTCCGCCGGGTGACGACCTGCACCCGGTGGCCGATGTAGACCTGCAGCAGCTCCTTCAGGCCGAGGGTGCGCGGGCCGCCGTCGACCAGCGCGACGTTGTTGATCGAGAACGCGTCCTCGAGGGGCGTGTAGCGGTAGAGCTGCTCGAGGACGGCCTCCGGGCTGAAGCCGGTCTTGATCCCGATGACGAGCCGGAGGCCGTTGTCCCGGTCCGTCAGGTCGGTGACGTCCGAGATGCCGCTGAGCTTCTTGTTCTGGACGCCGTCCTTGATCTTGTCGATGACCTTCTCGGCGCCGACGAGGTAGGGCAGCTCGGTGACGACCAGGCCGGACTTGCGCGCGGTGATGCTCTCGACCGAGACGCGCGCGCGGGTCTTGAAGCCGCCCCGGCCGGTCGCGTAGGCGTCGCGCACGCCGGCGAGGCCGACGATCGTGCCACCGCTCGGGAAGTCCGGTCCCGGGACGAACGACATCAGGTCGTCCAGGGACGCGTCGGGATGGGCGATCAGGTGCCGGGCCGCCCCGATCACCTCCACGAGGTTGTGGGGCGCCATGTTCGTCGCCATGCCGACGGCGATGCCGCTGGCCCCGTTGACCAGCAGGTTCGGGAACGCGGAGGGGAGGACCTCGGGCTGGTCGTGCGAGTTGTCGTAGTTCGGGACGAAGTCGACGACGTCCTCGCCGAGGTGCTCGGTCATGGCCGTGGCGGCCGGGGCGAGGCGGGCCTCGGTGTAGCGGGCCGCGGCCGGGCCGTCGTCGAGGGAGCCGAAGTTGCCGTGCCCGTCGACGAGGGCGACCCTCATCGTGAACGGCTGGGCGAGGCGGACGAGCGAGTCGTAGATCGAGGCGTCGCCGTGCGGGTGCAGCTTGCCCATCACCTCGCCGACCACGCGGGCCGACTTCACGTGGCCGTGATCGGGCCGCAGCCCCATCTCGCTCATCATGTAGAGGATCCGGCGCTGCACCGGCTTGAGGCCGTCGCGGGCGTCGGGCAGGGCCCGCGAGTAGATGACCGAGTACGCGTACTCGAGGAAGGACCCCTCCATCTCGGCCGAGACGTCGACGTCCTCGATGCGCTCGGTGAGCGAGGATCCGGAGGAGGGGGCTGCAGCGTTCATGACTCGATTCGGTGGCGGGCGCGGGGCGGCGGCGGGGGACTGCACCGCCCTGCGGCGCTCGACGGGACGGGCGGAGCGGAGACGGCGCCTCGCGGACGGGACCGGCCCTCCCGTTCACGCGGACGCTCCGCTGCACCGGCCCGGCGGGGACGGCGGCGCTGTGCGAAACTGGGCGCGATGACCCACATGCTACCGCCAGCCCCCGACGGGCGGCGGAGCCTCGCCGACGTCCTGCCGGGCGCCCTCGACGCGCTCCTGGGCCGCCCCGGCCTCTTCGGCTCGCCCCGCGTCGAGCGGATCGTGGTCGTCCTCGTCGACGGCCTGGGTGCCGCGAACCTCCGCCAGCGCGGGGGCCACTCGCGCACGCTCGCTCCGGCCCTCAACCGCGGCACCACGCTCGTCTCGGGCTTCCCGACGACCACCGCGGCGGCCCTGGCGAGCCTGACGACGGGCCTGCGCCCGGGCGGGCACGGGATGGTCGGCTACCGCGTGCTCGACCGCGCCTCCGACCGCCTGGTCAACCAGCTCTCCGGCTGGGACGAGCGCATGGTGCCCGAGACGTGGCAGCCCCACCCCACGGTCTTCGAGCAGGCCTCGGTCGCCGGTGTCCGGGCCGGAGTGATCGGCCCCGCGCGGTACGCCCGCTCCGGTCTCACGCGGGCGATCCTGCGCGGCGCCGAGTACCACTCCGCCGGCGGCGTCGCCGAGCGCTTCACGGCGGCGCGCGCCCTGCTCGACGAGGGCGGCCGGCAGCTCGTGTACCTCTACGTCCCCGAGCTCGACCAGGCGGCGCATGCGCGCGGCTGGGAGTCGCCGGAGTGGACGGCAGCGCTCGAGCTCCTGGACGGGGAGGTCGGCGGAGCGGTCCGCGGGCTCTCCGCCCGGGAGAGCGTGCTGGTCACCGCCGACCACGGCATCGTGGACGTCCCGGCGTCCTCGCACGTGCTCGTCGAGCGGGGACCGCTGCTCGATGGCGTCCGGCACCTCGGAGGAGAGCCCCGCTGCCTGCAGCTGCACCTCGAGCCGGGTGTGGACCCCGACGAGGTGGCGCGGCGCTGGACCGAGGCGGAGGGCGCACGCGCCTGGATCGCGACGCGCGACGAGGTCGCCGCGAGCGGCTGGTTCGGCGAGGTCTCTCCGGCGGCGGCCGAGCGGATGGGCGACGTGTTCGTCGCGGCGCGGAGGACCATCGCCTACTACGCGGCGGACGACTCCTCCGGCCGCTCCATGATCGGGCAGCACGGGTCGCTCACCCCGGAGGAGACGCAGGTGCCGCTCCTCCGCTTCGGCGCGCTGGCCTGAGCCGGGCCGAGTGCACGGGGGCACCGTCCACCCCGGCGGAGCCGCGCCGGCGGAGGTTCAGTCGTCGCTGCGCGCTCCGAAGACGATCTCGTCCCAGCTCGGCATCGACGCCCGCCCCCGGCGGAGGCTCCCGCGCACGCCCGACGGCTGCTCGGGGACCGGGGGAGCGGTGCGCGGCGGCTCCGGTGCCTTCTCGACCGGAGGAGCGGCCTCGGCCTCGGGCTCCGGCTCCTCGCGGACGCGGAGGCTCGAGGCGTGATCGCGCTCGCCCCGGCGGCGCCGCAGGGCGTCGAGCAGGTCGGCGGTGTCGTTGAGGTTGCGCTCGCGCTGCTCCGTCGTGCTCGTGATGGGGCGGGGGAGCGTCGAGATCGGGCGCGGGGTCTCGGAGAGGGCCGGCTGCGGCTCCGTGTCGGAGGGGCGGACGGCGGCCGGTCGGGCGTGCGGCATCGCGGCGGGGCGGCCGGCGGTGGGGTGGTCGGCCCGGGCGGAGCGGCTCGGCGCCTCCGCGGACTCCGGGTCGAAGCGCGTGGCGAGCTCGTCGACGGCGGCGGGGATGACGGCGCGCAGGCGCGGGATGAGGGTCGGCCGGATCTCGCCCTGCTGCGAGAGCGTGATCGCCTCGGAGGTCAGCGGCGACAGCAGCGCCTTCCGCGGGTCGAAGCGCCAGCGGGCGTCGTGGTCGATCTCGTCCGAGCGGAAGAGGAGCTTGACGACCCAGCCCTCCTCCTCCTTCCAGCTCGACCACTGCTCGCCCTCGGCGCCGAGCGACGCGAGGCGGTCGCGGATGACGTCGCCGAAGGGCGTGCCCTCCTCGAGGGGATCGGGGTCGGTGGTCGTGTAGACGCGCACGGCGAGGGCGGACGCGACGATGTGCTCGCGCTCGGCCGTGACGGGTCCCTCGAAGCGCTGGACGTAGCCCAGGTCGGCGCCCGTGAGCTCGGCGACCTCCTCGGCGGAGAGCCCGGAGCGGATGTGGGCCTGGATCTCGCGGGGGGAGACGCGCTTCTCGCGCGGCGGGAGGGTGTGGACCCGCGGCCGCAGCTGGCTCTGCAGCGTCTCGTCGATGCGGACCGAGAAGCGCTCGCCGCCCTCGGACACGAGGACGAGCGATCCGCCCTCGACGCCGATCACCTTCAGTTCCATCATCGTGGGGACCCTCCTTCTGGACGCGGACCGGGCAAGGATGCCACGCGCCCGGGCGATCGGCCGGGAATACCCCGGGCGGGTCGAAAGTTGGTGCGGAAGGAGGCGGGGCGAGCGGGTGTCAAGAGCCGTTCGAGGTGGTTTGCGAATCGATGCGTCGTGATGCACACTGACCCCGCCGATTTGTTGAACAGCAGAAATAAGAAGTGGATGGGAATGGCTACGGACTACGACGCCCCCCGCAAGACCGATGACGACTCCGAGTCGATCGAGGCCCTGAAGGAGCGAGTCCCCGACAAGATGTCCGGAGTCGTCGACGTCGATGACGCCGACAACCCGGGCGGATTCGAACTGCCCGGTGCCGATCTGTCCGACCTCGATCTGGACGTCGTGGTCCTTCCGCCCCAGGCGGACGAGTTCACGTGCGTGAGCTGCTTCCTCGTGAAGCACCGCTCGCAGATCGACCACGAGGAGAAGCTCGGACCGATCTGCCTGGAGTGCGCCGCTTAAGCGCCTCCCGGCTCCGAAGGAGGACCGCTCCGTCGCCGTGATCCCCGGATCGCGGCGACGATGTCGTCCGGGCGGCGGGTGGAGACCAGCCAGTACGGCGTCGGGTCGGCCGGATCCTCGATCGGGACCCGCACCACCTCCTTCACCCAGCCGCGGATGACCAGGTACGCCCGCGCGTCCAGGCGCGTCCCGCGCTCGGCGAACGCCTGGTCCCCCGAGTAGGAGGACGGCTCGCCCACGAGGTCCAGCGGGATGTGCGCGCGGCCGGCGCGCAGCTCCCCCTCCGCCACCTCGATCACGGGGGAGAGGGCCAGCAGCGACAGCACGCAGCCCGCGTACAGAACGACCGCGACGATCACCCCCACCGCGAGGTCGATGGGCGCGAACACCAGGATGCTGGCGGGGATCACGAGGGCGGTGGCGACGAAGAGCCAGGGCGCTGGCCACAGCCTCTCTCGGTAGGACGGCATGACCCTATTGGATCAGACGTTTGGTCTACCCTCGTCACGTGCCTGCAACCGTCGACGTCCCGATCACCGCGGACCGGCTCCCCTCCTACGCCCGTCCGGGCGACGCGGGAGCCGATCTCCACTCGACGGAGGACGTGGTGCTCGCCCCCGGTGAGCGCGCCTCCGTCGGCACCGGGGTGGCCGTCGCCCTCCCGGAGGGCCACGCCGGCTTCGTCGTCCCCCGCAGCGGGCTGGCCTTCAGGCACGGCATCACCGTCGTCAACGCCCCCGGAACGATCGACGCGGGCTACCGCGGCGAGATCCGGGTGGCGCTGCTGAACACCGACGGCCGCGAGACGTACCGCGTCTCGGCGGGGGACCGGATCGCGCAGCTCGTGATCGTCCCCGTCGTCCAGGCGAGGTTCACGGCCGTCGACGAGCTTCCCGAGTCGGTCCGCGGCACGGGCGGCTTCGGATCCACCGGGTACGCCGCCGGCGCCCAGGAGACCAGAATCCACGAGGAGAGCGCATGAGCGACATCCAGCCCACGGCCGGCGAGGCCGCCGAGCCCGTCCAGCAGGACTTCGAGAAGTCGGCGCCGGAGGACCGCGCGGAGGCCGGGCCCCTGGACGAGCGCGAGGCCAACCCGGTCCGCCCCTACATCGACCTCGGCGGGGTGAAGGTGCTTCCCCGCGAGGGCATGCACATCCGCCTCGAGGTCGAGGAGGGGACCAAGCGCGTCATCGCCGTCGGCCTCGACTACGCCGGGTCGACGCTGCAGGTGCAGCCCTTCTCCGCGCCGCGCTCCTCGGGCCTCTGGCACGAGATCCGCGGCCAGATCGCCGAGCAGATCGGCCGTCAGGGCGGATCGACGACGGAGCGCGACGGCGTCTTCGGTCCGGAGCTCGTCGCCGAGCTCCCGATCGCCGGCGGCCAGACCCGCGTCGCCCGGTTCGTCGGCGTCGACGGTCCGCGCTGGTTCCTCCGCGGCGTGATCGCCGGAGCCGGAGCCGTCGACGAGCAGGCGGCCGCCTCGGTCGAGGAGCTCTTCCGCAGCATCGTCGTGGTCCGCGGCAGCGGCCCGATGCCTCCGCGCGACCTGATCCCGCTGAAGGTGCCGACCGGCAGCCAGACCCAGCAGAGCGCGAGCTGACCGGCATGGAGCCGGTGCGGCCCGAGGACCCGGCCCGATCGGAGGAGCCGGTCCGGCCCGAGGTGGGCGACGCGATCGCGCAGGCCGCCCGCCGCTCGGGACTCGGCGCGGTCGCCGACGACGAGCCGTTCGACGGGAAGGCGCTGCTGCGCACCATGGGCGGCGTCCGGGGGATCCTCGAGGCCGTCGTGCCCGGCATAGCCTTCGTCCTGCTCTACACGGTCACCTCGGAGCTCGTGCTCTCGCTGGTCGCATCCGTCGGGCTCGCCGTGGCGTTCACGGTGGCGCGGGTGCTCGGCCGGACGCCGGTGATCCAGGCCGTCGGCGGACTGCTCGCCGTGGTGGTCTCGGCCGCACTGGCGCTGTTCACCGGGCGGGGCGTCGACAACTTCGCCCTGGGGCTGCTCACCAACCTCGTCTACGGGCTCGTCTTCCTCCTCTCCGTCCTCGTGCGCTGGCCCCTGATCGGCGTCGCCGCCGGCTTCCTGATGGGGGACGGCACCGCCTGGCGATCCGATCGGCGCAAGCGCCGCCTCTTCGGCGCCCTGACCCTCGCGTGGGCGGGGCTCTTCCTCCTGCGCCTGGCCGTGCAGTACCCGCTGTTCCTCGCCGAGGACACCACGGCGCTGGGCATCTGGAAGCTGGCGCTGGGCCTGCCCCTGTACGCGCCGCTGCTGGTGCTCACCGTGCTCGCCGTCCGGGCCGAGTACCGCGGAGCCGGCGAGCGCGCCGATGCGGGCGATGCTCCGGATCGTGCGTAGAATTGTCTCGACGTCGAGATAAATAGCGCTCGCCTCCCCGCACCGTCGCGGCGAGGTCGACCGGGCGCCTCGGCGTCGAGGAGTTAGGTCCTCCTTGGTGGCAGGCCGCTGTGCGCGGTCGTCAAGATGAGGACGGAGAGCGGCGCCGCCCGTCGGCGGACGCTGCAGTCAGCGAAGGAGAGGGCGACGTGTCCGCGGTAGACAGCTTTGGATCGAAAGACACCCTGAAGGTCGGCTCGACCGACTACGAGGTGTTCCGCATCGACCGGGTCCCCGGTCACGAGAAGCTCCCGTTCAGCCTCAAGGTGCTGCTCGAGAACCTCCTCCGCACGGAGGACGGCGCGAACATCACCGCCGACCACATCCGCGCCCTCGGCGAGTGGGTCCCGGAGTCGGAGCCCGACACCGAGATCCAGTTCACGCCGGCCCGCGTGGTCATGCAGGACTTCACCGGCGTGCCCTGCATCGTCGACCTCGCCACGATGCGCGAGGCCGTCGCTGCCCTGGGCGGCGACGCGAACCGGATCAACCCGCTCGCGCCCGCCGAGATGGTGATCGACCACTCCGTCATCGCCGACCTCTTCGGCACCGAGGACGCGCTCGAGCGCAACGTCGAGCTCGAGTACGAGCGCAACGGCGAGCGGTACCAGTTCCTCCGCTGGGGCCAGACCGCATTCGACGACTTCAAGGTCGTCCCGCCCGGAACCGGCATCGTGCACCAGGTCAACATCGAGTACCTGGCCCGCGTCACCATGACCCGCGAGGTGGGCGGTGCGCTGCGCGCCTACCCCGACACCTGCGTCGGCACCGACTCGCACACGACGATGGTCAACGGCCTCGGCGTGCTCGGCTGGGGCGTCGGCGGCATCGAGGCCGAGGCCGCGATGCTCGGCCAGCCCGTCTCGATGCTCATCCCGAAGGTCGTCGGCTTCAAGCTCACCGGCTCGATCCCGACCGGCGTGACCGCGACGGACGTCGTGCTCACCATCACGCAGATGCTGCGCAAGCACGGCGTGGTCGGCAAGTTCGTCGAGTTCTACGGGGCCGGCGTCGCCGCGGTGCCGCTCGCGAACCGCGCCACCATCGGCAACATGAGCCCCGAGTTCGGCTCCACCGCCGCGATGTTCCCCATCGACGACGTGACCCTCGACTACCTGCGCCTCACCGGCCGCAGCGACGAGCAGATCGCCCTCGTCGAGCAGTACTCCAAGCTGCAGAAGCTCTGGCACGACCCCGCGGTCGAGCCGGTCTTCAGCGAGTACCTCGAGCTCGACCTCGGCACCGTCGTCCCCTCGATCGCCGGCCCGAAGCGCCCGCAGGACCGGATCGAGCTCTCGTCCGCCAAGACGCAGTTCGAGTCGGACCTCACCAACTACGCGGACGTCTCGCACGACATCGTCGACCTGACCATCGCGGAGTCGTTCCCCGCCTCCGACCCCGGAGAGCTGCAGCCGCAGGACGAGCACAGCAGCCACGAGCACACCCACCGCTCGCACGCGCCGGCGACCGCCTCCAAGCCGACCACGGTCGAGCTCGGCGAGGGCGGGACCTTCACGATCGATCACGGCGCCGTCGCGATCGCGGCGATCACCTCGTGCACGAACACGTCGAACCCGTCCGTCATGCTCGCGGCCGGCCTGCTGGCCCGCAACGCGGCGCAGAAGGGCCTGAAGGCCAAGCCGTGGGTCAAGACCACGCTGGCGCCCGGATCGAAGGTCGTCACCGACTACTACGAGAAGGCCGGCCTGACCGAGTCGCTCGAGGCTCTCGGCTTCTACACGGTCGGCTACGGCTGCACGACCTGCATCGGCAACTCCGGCCCGCTGCTCGAGGAGATCTCGGCCGCGGTGCAGGACAACGACCTCGCCGTGACCGCCGTGCTCTCGGGCAACCGCAACTTCGAGGGCCGCATCAACCCGGACGTGAAGATGAACTACCTGGCGAGCCCCCCGCTCGTCATCGCCTACGCGCTCGCCGGCTCGATGAACTTCGACTTCGAGGTCGACGCGCTCGGCACCGACTCCGACGGCAACGACGTGTTCCTCAAGGACATCTGGCCCGACGCGGCCGAGGTGCAGGCGACGATCGACTCGTCGATCGACAAGTCGATGTTCGACACGCAGTACGCGGGCGTGTTCGACGGCGACGAGCGCTGGCGCGCGCTGCAGACCCCCGAGGGCTCGATCTTCGAGTGGGACGAGTCGTCGACCTACGTGCGGAAGCCCCCGTACTTCGACGGCATGACGATGGAGACGACCCCGGTCACCGACATCGCCGGTGCCCGCGTGCTCGCCAAGCTCGGCGACTCCGTCACGACCGACCACATCAGCCCCGCCGGCTCGATCAAGGCCGACAGCCCCGCCGGCCGCTACCTCGACGAGCACGGCATCGACCGCAAGGACTACAACTCCTACGGCTCGCGCCGCGGCAACCACGAGGTGATGATCCGCGGCACGTTCGCGAACATCCGCCTGCGCAACCAGCTGCTCGACGGCGTGGAGGGCGGCTACACCCGCGACTTCACTCAGCCGGACGCCCCGCAGTCGTTCATCTACGACGCGTCGCAGAACTACCAGGCCGAGGGAACCCCGCTCGTCATCCTGGGCGGCAAGGAGTACGGCTCCGGCTCGTCGCGCGACTGGGCGGCCAAGGGCACGAGCCTGCTGGGCGTCAAGGCGGTCATCGTCGAGAGCTTCGAGCGGATCCACCGCTCGAACCTCATCGGCATGGGCGTCGTCCCGCTGCAGTTCCCCGCGGGCGAGAGCTGGGAGTCGCTGGGCCTCGACGGCACCGAGTCGATCAGCATCTCGGGCATCGAGGAGCTGAACGAGGGCGTCACCCCCAAGACGGTCCACGTCGTCGCCGAGCCGACCGAGCACTCGGCCGAGGGCAAGCAGACCGTCGAGTTCGACGCGGTCGTCCGCATCGACACCCCCGGTGAGGCGGACTACTACCGCAACGGCGGCATCCTGCAGTACGTGCTGCGCTCGCTCGTCTAGATCAGCCGCAGAGCGTGTGCGCCTTCCCTGCGGGGGAGGCGCACACGCGTTCCCGGGGGCCCCGTGCGTAGACTCGGGAGACGTCCCCACCTCGCTCACGACCCCGGAAGGCGGCGCGCATGGCTGTTCTCGAGACCATCGGCGGTCCTCGCGATCTCGATCGCCTGACCGCGGCCGAGCTCGAGACGCTGGCGCAGGAGATCCGCGACTTCCTCGTGCGCGAGGTCTCGAAGACCGGCGGCCACCTGGGGCCGAATCTCGGCGTCGTCGAGACGACCATCGCGATCCACCGGGTCTTCGACTCGCCGCACGACGCGATCGTGTTCGACACCGGCCACCAGTCCTACGTCCACAAGCTGCTCACCGGTCGCCAGGACTTCTCGAAGCTCCGGCAGCGCGGCGGCCTCGCCGGCTACCCGCAGCGGAGGGAGTCGCCGCACGACATCGTCGAGAGCTCGCACGCCTCCAGCTCGCTGTCCTGGGCGGACGGCATCTCCCGCGCCTTCACGATGACCGGTCAGACCGACCGCCACGTCGTCGCGGTCGTGGGCGACGGCGCCCTCACCGGCGGCATGACCTGGGAGGCGCTGAACAACATCAGCGACGACAACTCCCGCGGGCTCGTCATCGTGGTCAACGACAACGGGCGCTCCTACGCCCCGACCATCGGCGGCATGGCCCGCTTCCTCAACGGCGTCCGCACGCGGCCGACCTACCGCACGATGCACCGCGGCTCCCGGGCCGTCTCGGAGCGGCTGGGCGGCCCCGCCGCCGCCGTCTACCGCGGCATGCGCGGCGGGCTCCACGGCTTCCTCAGCCGCTTCATCAACAACGAGGCGCTCTACTCCAACCTCGACATCAAGTACCTGGGGCCGATCGACGGACACGACCTGACGGCGATGGAGGAGGCCCTCCAGCAGGCGAAGGACTACGGCCAGCCGGTCATCGTCCACGCGATCACCCAGAAGGGCAAGGGCTTCGGTCCGGCCGTGCACGACCTCGCCGACCAGTTCCACGCCGTCGGGCAGATCGACCCCGAGACGGGCGAGCCGCTGAGCGCGGCCGGGGCCCGCTCGTGGACCTCGGTGTTCGCCGAGGAGATCGTCACCCTGGCCGACGAGGACCCGACGATCGTCGGCATCACGGCCGCCATGCTCCGGCCCGTCGGTCTCGACCGCCTCGCGGAGAAGTACCCGGAGCGCGTCTTCGACGTCGGCATCGCGGAGCAGCACGCCGTGACCTCGGCCGCCGGTCTCGCCTTCGGCGGGCTGCATCCGGTCGTCGCGCTGTACGCCACCTTCGTGAACCGCGCCTTCGACCAGGTCTTGATGGACGTCGCACTGCACCGAGCGGGCGTCACCTTCGTGCTGGACCGCGCCGGAGTCACCGGGCCCGACGGTCCGAGCCACCACGGCATGTGGGATCTGGCGATCCTGCAGGTCGTCCCGAACATCCGCCTCGCCGCTCCGCGCGACTCCGTGCGTCTGCGCGAGGAGCTGCGCGAGGCCGTGGGCGTCACCGACGCGCCGACCGTGGTGCGCTTCTCGAAGGGGAGCGTCGGTGACGAGATCGACGCCGTCGAGCGTCTCGGCGACGGGGTCGACGTGCTCGCCCGCGCCGAGCGCAAGGACGTGCTGCTGGTCACGGTCGGGCCGATGGCCGCGATGGGTCTCGAGGTCGCTGAGCGGCTCGCGGCCCAGGGCATCGGAGCCACCGTCGTGGACCCCCGCTGGGTCGTGCCCGTGCCCACCAGCATCATCGAGCTCGCCCGCGAGCACCGCATCGTCGTCTCGATCGAGGACGGGGTGCGCGTCGGTGGGATCGGCACACGCATCCGCCAGGACCTGCGCGAGGCCGGCGTGGACACCGCGGTGACCGAGCTCGGGCTGCCCGACCAGTTCCTCGACCACGCCAAGCGCGAGGAGATCCTCGAGGACGTCGGACTCACTCCCCAGCACATCGCTCGCGACGTCGTCGCGCAGGTGCTGGGCAGCAAGATCCCGGTCGCCCGTCCGCTCCCGGACGAGGTCGAGGCCCGGGACGACGCCCGCAGCGACTGATCGGCCGTCGGGACGTCCCTCAGGCGACGCGCGGAAGGGGCGCCGGATCAGATCCGGCGCCCCTTCCGCGTCACTGCACTCCGCGTCAGTCGACGCCGCGGATCGCGGGGTGGTGGAACGTGTCCCCGAACGCCCGCTCGCTCGCGCCGACCCGGTCGAGGTAGGGCGTGAGCCCGCCCATCTGGAACGGGTAGCCCGCGCCGAGGATCAGGCAGAGGTCGATGTCCTCCGCGGCGTGCACGACGTCGTCGTCCAGCATCCGCTTGACCTCGTCCGCGAGACCCGTCTCGACGCGCAGCCGCAGCTGCTCGGCCGTCATCGGCTCCGTGCCCCCGGCGACGATCGCGACCGCGCGCTTGTCGACGCCCTTCACACGCCCCTTCGCGTCGCGCTCGAAGACGCGGCCGAGCTCGGCGAGGCGGTGCAGGTTGGGGCTGTCGAAGAAGCGGTCGGGGAACGCGGCGTGGTGGGTGTCGAGCACGTGCGCGCCGACCTTGAGGCCCACCAGCTCGAGCAGCTCGAACGGGGTCATCGGCAGGCCGAACGGAGCCAGCGACTGCTCGACGACCTCGAAGGGAGTGCCCGTGTCGACCGCGTGCATCGCCTCGCCCAGGACCTTCGCCAGCACGCGGTTCACCACGAAGCCCGGGGTGTCGCGCGTGATGACGGCGTTCTTCTTGAGCTTCGCGGCGGTGACCATCGCCGTCGAGAGGGTCTCGTCGTCGGTGTGCGGCGTCCGGACCACCTCGATCAGCGGCATGACCGCGACCGGGTTGAAGAAGTGGAAGCCGACGAGGCGCTCGGGGTGCTCCAGCCGCTCGCCGATGCGCTCGACGGAGAGGGACGAGGTGTTGGTCGCGAGCACCGCCGTGGGCGAGACGTAGCGCTCGATGTCGGCGAACACGTCCTGCTTCACCGACAGCTCCTCGAAGACCGCCTCGATCACCCAGTCGGCGTCGGCGAAGTCGGAGCGGTCGGTCGTGCCGGTGATCAGCGCGCGGAGGCGGTTCGCGTCGTCGGGGGAGACGCGTCCCTTCGCCAGCAGCGCGTCTATCTCGGCGCGGATGCCCGCGACGCCCTTGTCGACCCGCTCCTGGTCGAGGTCGGTGATGACCACCGGCACCTGGAGGCGGCGGAGGAAGAGCAGCGCGAACTGCGAGGCCATGAGGCCCGCGCCGACGACCCCGACCTTGGTGACGGGCTTGGCCAGCGCCCTGTCGGGCGCTCCCGCAGGACGCTTGGCGCGCTTCTGCACCAGATCGAACGCGTAGATGCTCGCGCGGAACTGGTCGCCCGAGATCAGGTCGGCCAGCGCCTCGTCCTCGGCGGCGAAGCCCTCCTCGCGCGTGGTGTTCTTCGCGGCCTTGAGCAGCTCCAGCGCGCGGTACGGAGACGCCGCGACCGTGCCGATCCGCGACTCCACCTGCTTGCGCGCGATCGAGATCGCGACGTCCCACTTGACCAGCCGCTCCAGCTTGCCGGGCGCGTTCGGCCGCTCCACCTTCACGGAGCCGCCGATCACACCGTCGGCCCAGCGGAGCGAGTCCTCGAGGAAGGCGGCGGGCGGGAAGATCGCGTCGGCGATGCCGAGGTCGAACACCTCCTGGCCCTTGAGCGTGCGGTTGTTCTTCAGCGGGTTCTCGACGACGACCTTGAGGGCGTTCTCGATGCCGATCAGGTTCGGCAGGAGCCACGCGCCGCCCCAGCCGGGGATGATGCCGAGGAAGACCTCGGGGAGCCCGAGCGCGGGGATGGAGGAGTCGACGGTGCGGTAGTCGGCGTTCAGGCCGATCTCGGTGCCGCCGCCCAGGGCGAGGCCGTTGATGAAGGCGAAGGACGGCACGCCCAGCTCGGCCAGCATCCCCAGCGTGCGATGGCCCAAGCGCGCCAGCTGGCGGCCGAGCTCACGGCTCGGGATGGCCCCGACCTTGCTGAGGTCGGCTCCCGCGGCGAGGATGAACGGCTTGCCGGTGATGCCGACCGCCTGGATCTCGCCGCGCGAGGCGCGCTCCTTCTGCGTGAGGAGGACGTCCGCCAGCTCGAAGAGCGACGCCGGTCCGAAGGTGTTGGGGCGGGTGTGGTCGCGGTCGTTGTCGAGCGTGATCAGGGCGAGCGTGCGGCCGCTGGGCAGCGGCACGTCGCGGACGTAGGAGTGGGTGACGACCTCGCCCTCGGCGAGGTCCACGAGGTTCTCGAATCCGTCGAGCATGGGTCAGCGTCCCTTCCGTCGTCCGCGCTTGCCGTCGTAGTGCGGGTTCTCCCAGATCACCGTGCCGCCCTGGCCGAGGCCGACGCAGAGGGCCGTCACGCCGTAGCGGACCTCGGGGTGCGACTCGAACTGCCGGGCCAGCTGGATCATCAGCCGGACCCCGGAGGAGGCGAGCGGGTGGCCGATCGCGATCGCTCCGCCGTACTCGTTGACGCGCGGGTCGTCGTCGTCGAGGCCGAAGTGGTCGAGGAAGGAGAGCACCTGCACGGCGAACGCCTCGTTGAGCTCGAAGAGCCCGATGTCCTCGATGGTCAGGCCCGCCTTGCGGAGCGCCTTCTCGGTCGAGGGGACCGGGCCGATGCCCATGATCTCGGGCTCGACGCCGGCGTACGCGAAGCTCACCATCCGCATCTTCGCGGACAGGCCCAGCTCCTGTGCGGCCTCGGCGCTGGCCAGGAGCGACACCGTCGCTCCGTCGTTGAGCCCGGAGGAGTTGCCCGCGGTCACCCGGCCGTGGGGGCGGAACGGGGTCCGCAGGCCCGCGAGGCCCTCGAGGGTCGTCTCGGGGCGCGGTGCCTCATCGGCGGTCGCGAGGCCCCAGCCCGCGGCGCTGCGCGTGGCGACGGGGACGAGGTCCGGCTGGATGCTGCCGGCGGCGTACGCGGCGGCGAGCTTCTGCTGGCTCCGCAGGGCGTAGTGGTCGGCGCGCTCCTTCGTCAGGTGCGGGAAGCGGTCGTGGATCCGCTCCGCCGTGCGGCCCATGTTGAGCGCGTCCTCGCCGACGAGGTGCTCGGAGAGGAAGCGCGGGTTGGGGTCGGCGCCGAAGCCCATCGGGTGCCGGCCCATGTGCTCCACGCCGCCGGCGAGGACCACGTCGTAGGCGCCGAAGGCGATGCCGCCCGCGGTCGCGGTGACCGAGGTCATCGCGCCGGCGCACATGCGGTCGATGGCGAAGCCGGGCACCGACTTCGGCAGCCCTGCGAGCAGCGCCGCCGTGCGGCCGAGGGTCAGGCCCTGGTCGCCCTGCTGGGTGGTGGCGGCGATCGCCACCTCGTCCACCCGCACCTTCGGCAGCGCGCCGTTGCGCTCCAGCAGACCGATCATCGCCTTGACGACGAGGTCGTCGGCTCGGGTCTGCCAGTACATGCCCTTCTCGCCGGCACGCCCGAACGGAGTACGGACTCCGTCGACGAACACGACTTCGGATCTCTCGGCCACAATGCCTCCCAGGAACTCACGGTCGCCGTCGATCGTAGGAACCGGCACCGCGCAGCCGGAATCCTTTGCCGCTTCCTACGAAGGGGTTTCGGTGCCCTCGGCCGACGCTTGGGCCGCTTCGACAAACGCGGTGGCGATCGAGCCCGATGTGGCCTCGACCTGCCAGGCGCGGGCGCCGGCGCGGGTGAGCTCCGCGGCGACCGACTCCGCGGTCAGCGGCTCGGGCGGGTTCCAGGCCACCCGGCGCAGCAGCTCCGGCGTGAGCAGGTTCTCGACCGGGAGCGAGAGCAGCTCCGCGATCTCGGTGACCACGGCGCGTCCCGCCTTCAGGCGCGCGTCGGCGGCCGGGTTGCGATCGCCCCACGCGCGCGGAGGGGGGAGCGTGTCGGCGGCCGGGCGGGTCGGGCTCGGCAGGTCCTCGGTCGTCGTCCCGCGCTCGATCGCGGCCCACCAGCGCTCGACCTCGCCGCGGCTGGCGCGGCCGGTGAAATCGCGGCGGCCCGAGAGCTGGCCGATGCTGGTCGGGATGTTGCGGGCGACCGCGATGATCGAGGAGTCGGGGATCAGGCGGCCGGGAGCGATGTCGCGCTCGCGGGCGAACGCGTCCCGGGCCAGCCAGAGCTCGCGCGCCACGGCGAGGGGGCGCGGGCCGCGGAGCGAGTGCATGCCGGAGAGGCGGCGCCACGGATCCGGCGGGACCGCCTTCGGGGCGCGCGCGAGCGTCGCCTCGAACTCCTCGCGGGCGATGCGCGTCTTCCGCGCGGCGATGAGCATCTCCTCCATGCGGTCGCGGAGGTCCACGAGGAGCTCCACGTCCTTCGCGGCGTAGACGAGCCAGCTCTGGGGGAGGGGGCGGGTCGACCAGTCGGCGGCCGAGTGCTCCTTGGCCAGGTGGATGCCGAGGAGGTCCTCGACGACGGCGCCGAGGCCCACCTTGGGCAGTCCGAGGAGCCGGGCGGCGAGCTCGGTGTCGAAGATCCGCACCGGGTCCAGGCCCACCTCGCGCAGGCAGGCGAGATCCTGGCTGGCGGCGTGGAGGACCCACTCCTCCTGGCCGATGACCGCCTGCAGGGCGTCCATCCGGCCGATGGCGGGGGGATCGAAGAGGAACGCGCCGGCACCGCGCCGGTAGACCTGGATCAGGTACGCGCGCTGCGAGTAGGTGAAGCCGGAGGCGCGCTCGGCGTCGACGGCGACGGGGCCCTCGCCGGCGGCGAGGGCGTCGACCGCGGCGAGGAACTCGTCGGGCGTGGAGAGGACACGGTAATCAGTCACGGTTGTTCCGTCGGAAGGCGAGCGGGGTCACACCGTCGCTCGATACGGGCGGGAGACCCGCGAGCATGCACAACAGCTCCCCCCACCCTTCCACGTGAGCGGCGAGCTGCGCATCATCCGGGCTCCAGGAGGCGCGGATCTCGATCTGCGCACCGTCCCCCTGAGCGGCCAGCTCGCCGAAACCGGTGGAGAGCACCTTGGTGGCCGTGCCGGACGCGGCGGAATAGGAGGCGCCCCGCGCCCCGAGGGCGTCGATGAGCCAGGACCAGGCGACCTCGGCGAGGAACGGATCGGTGCCGATCTCGACCTCGAGCGGGGCCTGGGCGAAGCAGACGACACGGAAGGGGCCGCCCCACTGCTCGGGCTCCTCGGGGTCGTAGAGCAGGATGAAGCGCCCCGTGCCCAGCTCGGAGTCGCGTCCGTGCGCGTGCGGCGCGACGTCGCCCGACAGGGCGAGGGCCCAGGGCGCGAGACCCGACGGCGAGGCGATCTCGGACACGGTGAGCTCGGCGCGCGTGGCAGCGGCGCGGATCGACTCCGTCGCGACCCGGAACTCCTCGGGGAGCTGGGACGACGCTGGGAATTCGGGCACGGTCGCAGACTAGGGTTCCGACGCGCCCGGGACGCGGAGGCACGCCGGGTGGGCGGCTCTCAGCGCGTGCGGCTCCAGCGGGCGTAGACGGCCCCGGAATCGTCCGCGGCCAGGAGCGTCAGGGCGTAGGCGTCGTCGACGACGGCCGTGCCCGTCGCGACCGGGAGGCCCGGGAGGACCACGCGCGGCGAGGTGGTGAGGCACAGCTCGTCGACCCGGCCCGAGGCGAGGAACTGGCCCGAGAGCGAGGCGCCGCCCTCGCAGACGACGCGGTGCAGGCCGAGCCCGGCGAGAGCCTCCAGGAGCTCGTCGACGCCGATCCGCTCCGAGGAGGACGGGACCGGGACGACCTCGACGCCGGCGGGGAGCCCCTCCACCGCGCCGCGCGACTCCGGCACCAGCAGCAGGACCCGGGAGCCCTCCTGCAGCTCCAGGCGGTGCCCGGCGAGATCGCCCGAGGCGGAGACGACGGCGAGCGGGACCCGCCGGGGAACGCGGTAGCCCTCGGCGCGGACGCTCGCGGCTCCGACGAGGACGACGTCGGCCTGCTCGCGGACGACTCCGAGGATCGTGCGGTCGACGCGGTTGGTCAGCGTCTCGCTGGTGCCGTCGGAGCCGGTGCTGGAGCCGGTGACGCTCGCGATCATGTTCAGGCGCACGCGCACCGCCTCGTCGGGACGCCAGGCGTCCGCGACCGCCGCTCGCGCGCCCTCCTCGCCGATCACGATCGGCGGACCGGCGGGGACGAGCGGCCGGAGGATCATGCGGCCAGGTGCGCGCGGACCTGCCGCTTGGTGCGGCCGAGCAGCGCGGTCATGCCGCGCAGGCGCAGCGGCGAGACCGCCTCCGAGAGGCCGATGGTCTGCGGGAAGTCGTCGGGGACGGCGAGCACCTGCTCGGGGGTGAGCCCGGCCAGGCCCTGCGCCAGGATCGACGCGAAGCCGCGCGTCGTGGGCGCCTCGCGGGGAGCAGTGGCGTGCAGGTGCACGATCCCGCCGTCGACGTCGACGACGATGAAGACGGGCGCCTGGCACTCCTCCACGCGCTCGAAGAGGTCCGGGTGGTCGCGGTAGCGCTCGGGCAGGTCGGGGAGCTCGTTCGAGAACTCGAGCAGGAGCTGCAGGCGCTCCGGCTTCTCGAGGGCGAGGAACTCCTCGCGGATGTCGCGCAGAGCGTCGGGGAGCGTGGTGTCGGTCATCCGGTCCAGTGTCTCATCGGGGGAGGGGCGGCGGGCGGTCGCAGCGGAGGCCGGGAGCCCGGATCCGGCCCGTCGACGGGCGGATCGGCGCTCCCGGCCTCCGTGGTGACGCGTCAGCGGGCCGCGGGGGCCTCGCCGGGCTCGGCGCCCTGCACGATCGGGACGCGGACGGCGCTGCCCCACTCGGTCCAGGAGCCGTCGTAGTTGCGGACGCCCTCGAAGCCGAGGAGGTGGGTCAGCACGAACCAGGTGTGGGCGGAGCGCTCGCCGATCCGGCAGTAGGCGATGACGGAGTCGCCGTCCTTCAGCCCCGCGCCCTCGCGGTAGATGCCGTTCAGCTCGTCGAGGGGGCGGAAGGTGCCGTCCTCGGCGGCGGCCCTGCCCCAGGGCACGTTCTGCGCGCTCGGGATGTGACCGGCGCGCAGGGCGCCCTCCTCCGGGTAAGCCGGCGCCGTGGTGCGCTGCCCGGTGAACTCCTCCGGGGAGCGGACGTCGATCAGCGGGTTGCCGAAGTGCGCGAGGACGTCGTCCTTGAAGGCGCGGATCTCGGCGTCGCTGCGTTCGACGACGGGGTACTCGGCGGGCTCCGGGGAGGAGGCGTCGGTGGTCGTCGGGCGGCCCTCCGCGAGCCACTTGTCGCGGCCGCCGTCGAGCAGACGGACGTCCTCGTGACCGAAGAGGGTGAAGACCCAGAGCGCGTAGGCGGCCCACCAGTTGTTCTTGTCGCCGTAGACGACGACGGTGGTGTCGCGGGCGATGCCCTTGCCGCCGACGAGCGCGGCGAACGCGGCACCGTCGATGTAGTCGCGCTGCACCGGGTCGTTGAGGTCGGTGTGCCAGTCGATCTTGACGGAGCCAGGGATGTGGCCGGTCTCGTAGAGCAGGACGTCCTCGTCGGACTCGACGACGACGAGACCGGGAGTGCCGAGGCGCTGCTCGAGCCAGTCGGCGCTGACGAGCCGTTCGGGGTGCGCGTAGGAGGCGAACTTCGGCGACGGATCGGTTTCGACGGACAAGGAGGACCTCCAGGATGGTGCGCGGAGCGCGGGCGTGATTCCACGGCGGGCTACGCTGGAGCCCGCCCTTCAGCGACAGTACGCGTCCGCGGACGACGCCGCACGGAGGGCGCCGTAAGAGTTCGACACAGAACCGCGGCGGCTCCGTGCCCGGCGCGGCCGCCGCCACTGAGCGCACTGACCCCCGCCGTGCGCAGGATGCGAGACGCGAGTGAGCCCCGACGACGTCCGATCGACGAGCAGCCTGACCGCCCGCTCGCCCCAGATCAGCGGGCACGAGATCGCGTCGACGCTGGTGCCCCCGCGCCAGTTCGAGGGCGCCACCTTCGAGAGCTACCGTCCCGACCCGGAGTACCCCTCGCAGGCCGACGCGGTGGAGGCTCTCCGCGCGTTCGCCGCCGGCGGCGGATCCAAGGGCGGCGGAGGCGGCTTCCTGGGCTTCGGCCGGAAGAAGGCCCCCGCGGTCAAGCCGGGCGTGTACCTCGACGGCGGCTTCGGCGTCGGCAAGACCCACCTGCTCGCGGCGATCTGGCACGCGGTGCCGGGCCGCACCTACTTCGGGACGTTCATCGAGTACACCGCGCTCGTCGGCGCGCTCGGCTACGCGGCGACCGTCTCGCTCCTCAAGGGCTCGGCGCTCCTGTGCATCGACGAGTTCGAACTGGACGACCCGGGCGACACGATGCTGATGACGCGGCTCCTCGGCGAGCTGGTCGCTTCCGGGACCCGCATCGCCGCGACCTCGAACACCCCGCCCAACGCGCTGGGCGAGGGGCGCTTCGCCGCGGCGGACTTCCTCCGCGAGATCCAGTCGATGGCCGCCCACTTCGAGACGATGCGGATCGACGGCACCGACTACCGGCGCCGCGACATCGAGGGCCACGCCGTGGTGCGCACCGACGAGGAGATCGACGCTCTCGTCGCGGCCGCCCCCGCAGGCTCCGTCGTCACCGACGACCCGTTCGCGGACGCCGTGCACCACCTGGGCACCGTGCACCCCTCCCGCTACATCAAGGTGATCGACGGCGTCGACACCATCGTGCTCCGGGGTGTCACCGCTCTGACCGACCAGACCGACGCCCTGCGCCTCGTGGCCTTCATCGACCGGGTCTACGACGCGCAGATCCCGGTCCTCGCCTCCGGGACGCCCCTCGACGAGGTCTTCGGCGGCGACATGCTGAGCGGCGGCTACCGCAAGAAGTACCTGCGCTCGATGTCGCGGCTCATCGCGCTCACCTCGATGGCGCCCCGCTCCTAGGGGCGGATCCGCTCTCCTCCCGGCGTTCCCGGGGTCGTCGTCGTGCCGTCCGCCAGCGCGCCGTAACGCGCTTTTTACACAGGGGCCTCGGCCGTAACCTCCGCGAAACGCGGTGCCTCACGGGACGAAACCTCGCGCCACCAGACTGTCGGCTACCCGAGGTGACCCGACACCCGCGTGTCTCCAGGCCGTGCTCCGACGCAGCGTCCTCGCTCCGGGCTTTTCTCTGCACACTCACGAGAGGTTCAACAATGGATCAAGGCAATACCGCGTTCCTGCTCATCGCAGCCGCGCTGGTCCTGCTCATGACCCCCGGGCTCGCCTTCTTCTACGGCGGCCTGGTGCGTGCGAAGAGCGTCATCAGCATGATGATGCTCAGCTTCGGAGCCATGGGCCTCATCGGGGTCCTCTGGGTCCTGTACGGCTACGCGATCGCGTTCGGCAACGGCCCGTCCGGCCCCGCAGGGACCGACACCTTCGTCGGCATCGACGGCGTCCTCGGCATCGACACCGCCCAGATCGGCCTGCAGGGCATCTACAACGACGCGCTCGGCGAGCAGACGTCGGCCTACCCGACGCTGGCCTTCGCCGCGTTCCAGGCGACGTTCGCGATCATCACCGTCGCGCTCATCTCCGGCGCCATCGCGGACCGCGCGAAGTTCGGCGCCTGGATGGTCTTCGCCGGCGTCTGGGCCACCGTCGTCTACTTCCCGGTCGCCTCGTGGGTCTTCAACTTCACCCTCGGCGACGACGCCACCGTCGTCGACGGCGGCTGGATCGCCTACGGCGTCGGCGCGATCGACTTCGCGGGCGGCACCGCCGTCCACATCAACGCCGGAGCGGCGGCCCTCGCCCTCGCCCTGGTGCTCGGCAAGCGCGTCAACTTCACCAAGGGCGCGCACCAGCCGCACAACCCGCCGTTCGTGCTCCTGGGCGCCGGACTGCTGTGGTTCGGCTGGTTCGGCTTCAACGCCGGCTCCGAGCTCGCCGCCGACGGCATCGCGGCCGTCGCCTTCCTCAACACCATCGCCGCTCCGGCCGCCGCGATCCTCGGCTGGCTCGTCGTCGAGAAGATCAAGGACGGCAAGCCCACCTCGATCGGCGCCGCCTCGGGCGCGGTCGCGGGCCTCGTCGCGATCACCCCGGCCTGCGCCAGCCTGTCGCCGTTCTGGGCGATCGTCCTGGGCGTCATCACCGGAGCCGTCTGCGCCCTGGCGATCGACCTCAAGTACCGCCTCGGCTACGACGACTCGCTCGACGTGGTCGGCGTGCACCTGGTCGGCGGCCTCATCGGAACGCTCTACATCGGCTTCTTCGGCACCGGCGTGGGCCTGTTCCTCACCGGCGACGCGAGCCAGCTCGGCAAGCAGGCCCTCGCGGCCTTCACCGTCCTCGCCTACTCCTTCGTCATGACGCTCCTCATCGGCTGGATCATCCAGAAGACGATGGGCTTCCGCGTGAAGAACGAGGACGAGATCGCCGGCATCGACACGGCCATCCACGGCGAGGCGGGCTACGTCCTGGCGGACTGACCCCCTCCTCCGCAGCACCCGACGGGGTGCCGGCTCTCCGGAGCCGGCACCCCGTCGGCGCGTCCGGGCCGGGCGACCGCCGGGCGCGCCCCCGCGGGCGGGCGGCCGCGGATCCGGGCTAGGGTTCCGGGGTGCCCTCCTCGCGCTCGGTCGTGTCCCTGCTCCTCCGACTCCTCGGCCGCGCGGTCGCCCCGCGGCCGGACGCCGGGCCCCGCCCGCAGCGCCCGTACCTGAGCACGACGGCGCCGACCCCGGGCGCGAGCGGAGTGGGCCGCACCGTCGAGGTCGACCCGTCGCGGCTCCGCGGGGTCCGCCTGGGCTACGCGCCCACGCCCGACGGCGACCCGGACCCGGGCGAGGTCGTCTGGACCTGGGTGCCGTACGAGGAGGACGACGGCCGCGGCAAGGACCGCCCGGTGCTCGTGCTCGCGGTCGAGAAGTCGGGGACGGTGCTCGCCGTGCGGCTGAGCTCGAAGGAGCACTCCGACTACCTGGCCGTCGGGACCGGCGGCTGGGACCCGGACGGGCGCCCCAGCTGGGTCGACCCGGAGCGCGTGTTCCGCGTGCACCCCGCCGGGATGCGCCGCGAAGGAGCAGCTCTGGAGCGTGCTCGGTACGACGCCGTCGCCCGGGTGCTCTCGGCGCGGTACGGCTGGCACTGAGCGCTCGACGCCGTCGAGCGGCCACGAGTGGTCGCCGCTGAGCGCCTCAGGGGAGATCCCTGCCCGTCGAACGAGGGCCGTGCTCCTCGGAGGAGGCGTCAGACCGGGTCGATCGGCACGAAGCCCGCGTACTTCGCGGCGCGGCCGTCCCCGGAGGACGTGCCGGTGAGCCTGCGCTGCACCCACGGCGCGACGTGCTGCCGGTAGTACTGCACGGTTCCGCCGCGCCGGAGTGCGGCCTCGGGAGCGTCGGGCAGCGCGGCGGGCGGCGTGAGCCCGAGCGCCCGCAGGACCCGGTCGGCCACCCGCCGGTGCCCCCGCGGGCCGAGGTGCAGGCGGTCCTCCGACCACAGCTCCGGATCGGCGAAAGCGGGGTCGTGCCAGTTGTCGGCGACGACCACGTCGGTCCGGTGGCTCGTCCGACGCAGGACGGCGTCGGTCAGTGCGTCCCCGCGGCGGCGGATGAGCGAGCCGAGCGGGAGCCGCGGCGACGGGTCGGCGCCGGCCAGGGCGATCAGCACGACGCCCTGCTCGTCGCAGCGCTCGAGGACGCGGAGGTAGGCGTCGGCGATCCGCTCGATGTCGGCCCGCGGGCGCAGCATGTCGTTGCCGCCGCCGTTGAAGGAGAGGTGGGTCGGGCCCAGGGCGAGCGCGGGCTCGAGCTGCTCGGCGAGGATCGGCGCGATGAGCCGGCCCCGGATCGCGAGATTGGCGTACTCGATCCGCTCGCCCGTGGCCGCCGCCCATCCCGCGACCGTCAGATCGGCCCAGCCGCGCGGGGTGCCGTCCGGCCGCTCGTCGCCGACGCCCTCGGTGAAGGAATCGCCGATCGCGACGTAGCGGACGGCCGTCATCGGCGGGTTCCGGAGGTGCGCATCGTGGCACTGTACCGCTCCGCGGCCGGGCTCAGGCGCGGCGCCCCAGCGGGGTGACAGGTGCCGAGCGGACGCTGCTGGGGCGGTCCGGCGTCGCGGCGCCCGGCGCTGCGGCGAGCAGCTCCTCCTCGGGCCGGGTGCCGGGCCGGTGCTCGCGCTCGGGACGCGGGGCGGCCCGGAACCAGGCGGCCAGCGCGGAGGACCGGCGGTGCCTCCGGTGGTCGCGGTCCAGCTCGGCGGTGCCCCGGTAGCCGGAGCCCCGGGCGATGCGGTCGAGGCCGCCGAGAGCGACGGGGGTGCTCGCCATCAGGACGGCGGCCAGCTCGAGTCGGCGGAGGGCGAGGTGCTCGTCGAGGCCGAGCCCGTAGCAGCGGCGGAACCGCAGCCGCAGCAGCAGGGCGGGCATCCGCAGCTCGGCGGCGAGGTGGTGGACGGTGAAGCGCCGATCGAGGTAGCGCTCGTTGACGAGGGCGGCCGCCGCGATGGCGACGACGTCGAGCGGCCGCCCTCGTCAACGAGCGCTACCTCGATCGGCGCTTCACCGT
>NZ_PSVN01000021.1:0-47860 GCF_002932235.1 Rathayibacter sp. AY1E3 | reverse complement strand
GGGATTCCGGAGTCATGCTTGCCCCTCTGGTGTCGTGGGTCGGTGTCTCCAGGAAGGGGGGGGGGGGGGGGGGGGCGCAGGGGGTTGAGGCCCGGACCGCTCCGTCGTGTCGTCAAGCCCGCGACACCGAGGGCTCCCTGGGTCTTGACTGAGCGTGTCGCCCTTCTTCGGGGCGCTCGGCCAGGAGGTTCGACATGAGCACGACAGACAGGGATCCGGCTGACGGCGGACTGCCGCGACGGGCAGAGGGCTCGGCGGCGGGCGGCACGGCGCGCATCGACTCCGCGGGGGATACGGGAGCGGCTGCGGCGACGGACCGCTCCGCGACTCCGGACCGTTCCGCCTCCTCGGACCGTTCCGCCTCGGCGCACTCGGCCCCCGAGCACCGCGCGCCCGTCGACCCCGACTCCGCCGAGGCGAAGCAGGCCCGTGCGGCCGCGCGCAAGGACATCCACCAGCGCGAGCGCGACCGCTTCGGCGGCTTCAAGATCGGCTGCGCCTTCTTCGGCTGGCTCGCCGCCACCGGACTCGCCGTCCTCCTGACCGCCCTCGTCACCGCGATCGGGGCCGCCGTCATCGGCACCCAGGACGTCACCGGCGACCTCGCGGCCGACCCCGCCGCGTTCGGCTGGGCGGGCGCGATCGCACTGCTGGTCATCCTCCTCGTCGCCTACTACTGCGGCGGCTACGTGGCAGGCCGCATGGCCCGCTTCAGCGGAGCGAAGCAGGGCGTCGGAGTGTGGGCCTGGGCGGTCGTCGTCGCGATCGTCGTGGGCATCGTCTCGGCGATCACCGGCGGCAGCCAGGCGCTCTCCGCGGTGAGCGGCTTCCCGACGATCCCGCTCGACGCCGGCGACGCCACGGCCGCGGCGGTCGTGACGGCGCTCGCCGCCCTGGTCGTCGCGCTGGTCGGCGCCGTGCTCGGCGGTCTCGCCGGCATGCGCTTCCACCGCCGCGTCGACCGCGAGGGCCTCTCCGGCCTCTCCGTCTGACGCTCCCGTCCCTGCTCCCTCCCCGGAAGCTGCCGCTCCGTTACGCCACGCACGCCGTGTCGCGCACCGGAGTGGCAGCTCGCGGAGGGGAGGTAGGGTCCATCGCGTGACGGGGGAGCGAGGGGCGCGGCTGGCGGGCGAGCTGCGGGAGTGGGACGCGGGCGCGCTCGCGGACCTGCGGGACGAGTACCTGGCGTTCCTCGAGCAGCGCGGCGAGCCGGCGCTCGAGCGCGACGGCGGCCCCGAGCACGTCACGGCGAGCTGCTTCGTGCTCTCGCCGAATCTGGCGCAGGTGCTGCTCTGCTTCCACCGCAAGGGCCGGTTCTGGGTGCAGCTCGGCGGTCATGTCGAGCCCGGCGACGACTCCACGGCCGACGCGGCCCTCCGCGAGGCGCAGGAGGAGAGCGGAGCGGCACGGCTGCAGCAGCTCGGCGTCCTGCCCCTCGACCTCGACCGGCACGCGCTCGGCGACGGCTTCGGCCGCTGCTCCCGCCACTGGGACGTGGGCTACGGTGCGATCGCCGATCCGGACGCTCCGGTGACGGTCAGCGACGAGAGCGACGACGTGGCCTGGTGGCCGGTCGACGCGCTGCCCGCCGAGGTGCCGCCGGGGTTCGCCGAGCGGCTGGCCGGGGCGCTCGCCGCGGCGCGGCTGCTCCGTGGTGCGGGGTCGCTCGGCGGCTGATCGAGACCCACCTCGCATACCGGCAGCGCGCCTGCGACGAGTCCTCCCCGTGACTCCGGCGCCGTGCGGCACGATGGGGCGATGAGCAGCACCGCTGACCCCGTCGTCGTCCTCGCCGGTGCGAGCGGATTCCTCGGGACGGACCTCACCCGCCGCTTCACGGCCGACGGCTGGACGGTGCGGAGGATCGGCCGCTCCGGGCCGGACGCGCGCTGGGGCGACACCGCCGGCATCACCCGGGTCCTCGACGGTGCGCGCCTCCTGGTGAACCTGGCCGGCAAGAGCGTCGACTGCCGGTACACCGCGGCGAACCGCGCCGAGATCCTCCGCTCGCGCGTGGCGACCACCGCGGAGCTGCACCGCGCGGTCGCGGCGGCCGCGACTCCTCCGCCGGCCTGGATGAACGCGAGCACGGCCACGATCTACCGGCACGAGGAGGAGCGGGCGAACACCGAGGACGAGGGCGTGCTCGGCGAGGGCTTCTCGGTCGACGTGGCGCGGGCGTGGGAGTCGGAGTTCTTCGCCGGGGAGACGCCCGGCGTGCGGCGCGTGGCGCTGCGGATGTCCATCGTGCTCGGAGACGGTCCGGCGACGGCGATCCTGCTGCGGCTGGCGCGGCTCGGCCTCGGCGGTCCGCAGTTCGACGGACCGTGGCCCTCGACGCGCGCGCGCCGCGAGGCCGGTGTGCACCACGAGCACCGGCGCACCCGCGGCCGTCAGCACTTCAGCTGGATCCACGTGGAGGACGTCCACCGGTCGATCCGCTTCCTCGAGGAGTCGACCCTCGACGGGCCGGTGAATCTCGCGTCGCCGAATCCGAGCGACAACACCGAGCTCTCCCGGCTGCTCCGCGCCGCCGTGGGCCGCCGGATCGGCGTGCCGGCTCCGCGCTTCGTCCTCGAGCCCGCGACGCTCCTGCTCCGCACCGAGTCCGAGCTCCTGCTCAAGTCCCGCTGGGTCGTGCCCGCCCGCCTCGAGGACGCCGGCTTCACCTTCGCGCACCCCCACCTCGCCGAGGCCCTCCGCACCCTGGCCTGACCCGCCCCCCCGCGAGGCGACCGACCTCCGCCGCGAGCCCGTGTCGCGGAGGTCCGAGTCCGAGTGCGGATCCACCCCACCCCGGCCACCCTCGAGGCGTCGACCGGAACGCGTGCCGAGCGTTCTGGACGCGCCGACCGCGCCCCGCTCTCCGAGTACCCGGCCGATCTCTGAGTCGACCGCGCCACGCCGCGCGGGGAGCGGCGTGGCCGACATCACGCTGAGGTCGCGCTACTGCGCGACCTTCGCCGCGATGTCGCTCCGATACAGCCCGCCGTCGAGGTGGATCAGGTCGAGCGCGCGGTACGCCCGCTCCCGCGCCTCGGCGAAGTCGGCGCCGCGCGCTACGACGTTGAGCACGCGGCCGCCGGTGGCGACGAAGCTCCCGTCGACCAGCTGGGTCGCCGCGTGGGCGATGGTGACGCCGGGGACGTCCGCCGCCGCGTCGAGTCCGGTGATGGTCCGTCCGGTGACGGCGTTCTCGGGGTAGCCCTCGCTCGCGAGGACGACGGTGACGGCGACCTCGTCCGTGAACGCGGGCCACGGGACGGAGGCGAGCGCGCCGGTGGCCGCCGCGTGCAGCAGCGCGGACAGCGGGGAGGCGAGGCGGGGGAGGACGACCTGGGTCTCGGGGTCTCCGAAGCGGGCGTTGAACTCGATCACGCGCAGGCCCGCGTCGGTCACGATGAGGCCGCAGTAGAGGAGTCCGACGAAGGGGGTGCGCTCGCGCTCGAGCTGGCGGATGGTCGGGATGGCGACCGTGTCGATCACCTCGTCGACGAAGGCGCGCTCGCTCTCCCAGCGGTCGGCGAGCCAGGGGAGCGGGGAGTAGGCGCCCATGCCGCCGGTGTTCGGCCCCTCGTCGCCGTCGCTCAGGCGCTTGAAGTCCTGCGCGGGGGAGAGGGGGACGACGTCGTGGCCGTCGGAGAGGAGGAAGAGGGAGACCTCCTGGCCGGCGAGGAACTCCTCGATGAGGACGTCGCCGGACTGCAGCCAGAACTCGGCGTGCGCGATCGCGGCGCTGCGCGACTCCGTCACCAGGACGCCCTTGCCCGCGGCGAGGCCGTCGGCCTTGACGACCGAGGGGAGTCCGTACTCGTCGATGGCGCGGGTGGCGTCGACCAGGGTGGAGACGCGGGTCGCGCGGCCGGTGGGCACGCGGGCCATGTCCATCACGCGCTTCGCGAAGGTCTTCGAGCCCTCGAGTGCGGCGGCGGCCCGGTCGGGGCCGAAGGTGGGGATGCGGCGCTTGCGGAGCGCGTCGGCGACTCCGGCGACCAGGGGCGCCTCGGGGCCGATGACGACGAGCTCGATGCCCTGCTCCACCGCGAAGTCGCTGACCAGCCGGGGGCTGTTCGTGTCGAAGTGGATGACCTCGACGTCGCGCGCGATGCCGGCGTTGCCGGGCGCCGCGATGATCTCGTGGTGCTCCTCCTCCGCGAGGAGAGCCGTGATGATGGCGTGCTCACGGGCACCCGAACCGAGGACGAGGATCTTCACCTTGACAGGATAGGGCGCCCCGCGCCGGGGCTGGTCCCTGTGACGTCCTCCTCCGCAGGGCGGCGCTGCGGACGCCGACACGCCGGGCGGAGCCCCGCGGAGGCCTCCGGGAGCGAGCGGCGGCGGCAGGATGGGTGGATGGCCAAGGGCAGGATCGACGAGGCGAGCGGGCAGTCCGCGGTGCGGGCGGCGCTCGCCGGAGGAGCGGACCGGAACACGACGGCGACGGCGGTGCGGTTCCTCCTGCAGATCATCGAGACGAACGTCCCCGGGCGCAGCGTCGAGGTGCGCGTTCCGCCGTTCGGCGCGGCCCAGTGCGTCGAGGGCCCGGGCCACACCCGCGGGACTCCGCCGAACGTGATCGAGATGGACGCGGCGACCTGGCTGCCGCTCGCGACCGGCTCGCTGCCGTGGAGCGAGGGTCTCGCGAGCGGGCGGATCCACGCCTCCGGAGTGCGCGCGGACCTCACGCCGTTCCTCCCCATCCTGCGCGTCGGCTGAGCGTCGGCGAGTTAACTTCTCGTAAACGCGGCGGCGAGCCGTCGTCCGAACGTTTGACCTGGGGTCCGCCGTCGGGTTGTCTGGGAATAACCCCCTCACGCGGCACGAATCCTCTCCGGATCCACCGCTCGATGCTTGGAGTCCCCTTCACGATGCGCAGTACTTCCCCGGGCCGACGCGGCCTCACCCGACTCCTCTCCGCGACCGCCGTCGGCGCCGTCGCCGGAGCGGCCCTCCTCGGCGCCACGCCCGCCGCGGCGGCCGAGGGCGATGTCGCCATCGACATCCTCTCGATCAACGACTTCCACGGGCGGCTCGCCGCCGACCGCGCCGTCGCCGGAGCCGCCGTGCTCGCCGGGGCCGTCGACTCCTACCGCGCCGCCAACCCGAACACGCTGTTCGTCTCGGCCGGCGACAACATCGGCGCCTCGACCTTCGTGTCGAAGGTGCAGGGCGACATCCCCACGCTGGACTCGCTCAACGCGATGGGCCTCGACGTCAGCACCCTGGGCAACCACGAGTTCGACCAGGGCCGCGCCGACGTCGACGGCCGCGTCGTGGACGCATCGGCGTTCCCCTACGTGAACGCGAACCTCTACGACACCGCGACCGGCGAGCGCGCCTACTCCCCGTACGTGATCACCGAGCAGGACGGCGTCTCCGTCGCCTTCATCGGCGCGATCACCGAGGACCTCGGCAAGCTCGTCAGCCCCGCCACGATCTCGACGCTCTCCATCGAGCCGATCGCCGAGAACGTCAACGAGGTCGCCGCGCAGCTCCAGGACGGCGACGCCGCCAACGACGAGGCCGACGTGGTCGTCCTGCTCCTGCACGAGGGAGCCGACGCCGACGCGGCCGAGCTGAACACTCCGGAGGCGGACCCCAAGTTCGGCGCGATCGTCGACGCGGTCGCCCCGAACGTCGACGCGATCGTCTCGGGCCACAGCCACCAGGAGTACGACGCGGGCATCGACGCGGGCCGGGCCTTCCCGACCGTCGTGTCGCAGACCGGCAGCTACGCCGAGAACATCGGCCGCATGTCCCTGACCGTCGACCCGGCGACCAAGCAGCTCACCTCGCTCACCAGCGAGGTCGTGCCGCTGACGAAGGTCGTCGACGACCCGACCTCCGACGACCCGGCCAAGACGATCGTCGTCGGCGCCTTCGAGCCCGACCCCGAGGTCGAGACCATCGTCGCCGACGCCCAGGCCGTCGCCGTCCGCGAGGGCAGCGTGAAGGTCGGCACCATCACCGAGGACATCTCGCGCGCCTACCGCCCGGACGGCACCACGACCAACCGCGGCTCGGAGTCGACCCTCGGCAACCTCGTCTCGGACGCCCAGCTGTGGGCCACCCGTGAGCTCGGCACGCAGATCGCCTTCTCGAACGCGGGCGGCCTGCGCGACGACCTCTCCTACACCGCGACTCCGGACCAGCCCGGCGACGCGGACGGCGTGGTCACCTACGCCGAGGCCTCCGACGCCCAGCCCTTCGCGAACACCCTGGTGACCCTGCAGCTGACCGGCGAGCAGATCTCCGACCTGCTCGAGGAGCAGTGGGTGGGCAGCTCCAGCCACCCGCAGCTGAACCTCTCCACCTCGAAGGACCTCACCTACGTCTTCGACGCCACGGCGCCCGAGGGCTCGCGCATCTCGCAGGTGTTCTTCCAGAACGAGCCGATCGACCCGGCCGCGACCTTCACCGTCGTGACCAGCAGCTTCCTCGCGAGCGGCGGCGACGGCTTCAGCACCTTCACCGAGGGCACCGGCACGGCCGACTCCGGCCGCATCGACCTGGACGCCTTCGTCGGCTACATCCAGGACCTCGGCACCGTCAGCCCCGACCCCGTGCAGCGCACGATCGGCCTGACCGACAACGTCCCGGACTCGGGCGAGTACGCGGTCGGCGACACGATGACCGTCGACCTCTCCTCGCTCCTGTTCAGCACCGGAGCCGCGGCCGACACCACCGTGACCGCGAGCGTCGACGGCACCGTCGTCGGCACCGCGACGATCGACCCGACCCGGGCCGTCACCGACGACTCGACCGGTCGCGCCTCGTTCTCGGTCCCGATCGACGAGAGTCTGGCGGGCGGCGCGCACACCGCGACGTTCGTGCTCGACACCACCGGCACCGAGATCAGCGTCGGCTTCGCCGTCGCGGCCGGCGCCGGAGCGGGCACCCCGACTCCCGGACCGACCACGGAGCCGACGCCCGCGCCGACCACGCCGCCCACCACGGGCCCCGCGCCGACGCCGACCACTGCTCCGGTCGCCGGCTCGCACCACCTCGCCGAGACCGGAGTGGACGCGACCCCCGCGTTCGCCGCCGGGATCGCCGCTCTGCTGCTCGGTCTGGGCATGACGGTCGCGCGCCTGCGCCGCCGCACCGCCGCGAAGTAGCCGCACCGCGCGCACGACGGGCCCTCGACTCCGGTCGGGGGCCCGTCGTCGTGTGCGGGCGAGCCGATGGTCGACCCCCGGGAGCCGTGGCGGGGGGGCGCTCCCCGAGGAGCGGCAGCAGCCCCCGGAGACGCGAGAACGCCGCCTCCCGGTCGGGAGACGGCGTCGGAACGCGATGAGGTGCTGTCGCGGAGCGGCGGGGCTCAGTGCTGCGCGGGGACCTGACGGTAGCCGTCGCGGCTGGCGACGAGCACCGTCGACACCGTGCCCCACGCGGCGAGGCCACTGAGGACGACGAGGATTGCGATGCTCATGAGTGTTCTGCCTTTCGTTGCGGCGGCTTCTGATCCATCCGCCGGGATGCTGTGTACAACGTCCAGTGTCCGGCCCCGTGTTCCGTAGGACAATCGAACTGTTCTTGCCCTGACGTGTAGTTTCTCTACATGGACGTGCGACGGCTGGAACTGCTCCGCGAGCTCTCGATGCGCCGCTCGATCACGGCCGTGGCGGAGGCGACGCACCGCACGCCGTCCGCGGTCTCGCAGCAGCTCAAGGTGCTCGAGCGCGAGGCCGGCGTGCCGCTGATCGAGCGCTCCGGCCGCGGCGTGGTGCTCACGGCGGCGGGACGCGAGCTCGCCCGGAGCGCCACCGAGATCGCGATCGCGCTCGAGCGGGCCGACGCCGTCTGGCAGACGTTCAAGAACAACCCGATCGGCGAGGTCACCATCGCGACCTTCCCCACTGCGGGCCAGATGCTCCTCCCGAACGCGCTGGTCGCGCTCCGCAGCGTCGAGGGACTCGTCGTGCAGTGCGAGGACGCGGACCCCGGCACCGACGAGTTCGCCGACCTGACCGCCGACTTCGACATCGTGCTCGCCCACTCGCCCACCGGCAGAAGCGCCTGGGCCGGCCGCGGCCTCGCGATGGCGGAGCTGATGGTCGAGCCCCTCGACATCGGCCTGCCGGTCGGGCACCGCCTGGCGGACCGGGCGACGGTCTCGGCGGCGGACCTGGTCGGCGAGACCTGGATCGGCGTCCCGGACGGGTTCCCGTTCGAGCGCGTGATGCAGGACATCGAGACCGCGTCCGGCGAGGCGGTGCGGGTGGAGCAGCGCTTCGCGTCGACCCGCGTGACGGAGGCGTTCGTCGCGGCGGGCCTGGGCATCGCGGTGCTCCCGCGCTACACGGCGGGCGGCGCGGGAGTGGTGGTGAAGCCGCTCCGCGGAGTGAACTCCGTGCGGCACATCGTCGCGCTGATGCGGCCGGACCGGGCGGAGCGGCTCTCGGTCCGCACCGTCGTCCGCGAGCTGCGCGCGCAGGCGGGCCGGCTCGTGCACGCGCTCTGAGCGATCACGGTGCCTCGCCCTCGCCCGCGCGGGGGAGAATGGAGGCATGAGCGATCCCGCCCGCCCCGAGGTCACCCGCGAAGAGGTCGACGTCCGCCGCTCCCCGCGCGTCTGGCGCATCCTGACCCTCGGCGTCGGGCTCGGAGCGATCGCGGCCTTCGTGCTGACCTTCGCGCTGCCCGAGACGCAGGGCTTCTCCCGCGGGCAGGTCTTCGGCTTCAGCCTGCTGCTCTTCGTGACGCTGTTCGGCGCTCTCGCGGGGCTCGTCGTGGTGCTGCTCGACCGGGTCGTCGGCCGGAAGGTCGTCCGGACCACCGCCGAGCGGATCGTCGAGCGCGAGGACGCGGCCGAGGAGCCCGTGGCCGAGGAGGCCCTGCCCGACGCGCGGACGACGTCCGACGAGGACCACCCGCAGACGGGGTCCGACCGGGTCTAGCCGGCGGAGGCGGGCCGCCCTGCGGCCGCTGCACTCCGCCCTGCGCTGAGGGTCCCGCCCGCGGCTCGCGCTCGCGGACGGGACCGCGGCGTCAGCGTCCCCGGCGCGACGAGGAGCGGCGGCTGCTGCTCGCGCTGGACGTCGGGCGCTTGGCGGCGGCGCGCTTGGCCTTCTGCGACTTCGAGATCTTCTTGGCCACGAAGGTGAGCAGGAACGGAAGGATTCGGTAGATCACGGGGGACTCCTCGGGTGCATGCGCGCGGGGCCGCGCACCCTCCGATCATGGAGCGGCGCACGGATCCGCGGCACCCGTTGCGCCGCGCCCGGCGCTGTGCAGAGCTCAGCTCAGCTGCGTGCGCTCCACCCAGTCGAGGTACTCCGGGGTGACGGTGCCCGTGACGTACTCGCCGGTGAAGCAGCTGGTCTCGAGGTCGGTGACGTCCGAGCCCTCGAGGATCGCCGCCTTCATGTCGGCGACCTCCTGGTAGATCAGCTGGTCGGCGCCGATCGCCTCCGAGATCTCGGGGATGCGGCGGTTGTGGGCCACGAGCTCCTGGCGCGAGGGCATGTTGATCCCGTACACGTGCGGGTAGCGCACGGGAGGCGCGGCGGACGCGAAGGTGACCGTGTTCGCGCCGGCCGCGCGGGCCATGTCGACGATCTCCTTGGAGGTGGTGCCGCGGACGATCGAGTCGTCGACGATCAGGACGTTCTTGCCCTTGAACTCGCTCGACATCGCGTTGAGCTTCTGACGCACCGACTTCTTGCGGACCGCCTGCCCGGGCATGATGAACGTCCGGCCGACGTAGCGGTTCTTGTAGAAGCCCTCGCGGTACTCGATCCCGAGCTTCTGCGCGACCTGCATCGCGGCGGGGCGGGAGGAGTCGGGGATCGGCATGACGACGTCGATAGCTCCGCCCGGGGTGTACTGCGCGATCGTGTCGGCGAGCCGGTCGCCCAGGCGCAGGCGCGCCTCGTAGACCGAGATGCCGGACATCACGGAGTCGGGGCGGGCGAGGTAGACGTACTCGAACGAGCACGGGATGAGTCGCGGATCCTTCGCGCACTGGCGGCTGGCCATCCGGCCGTCGGGGGTGATGAAGACCGCCTCGCCGGGAGCGACGTCGCGGACGATCTCGAAGCCCTGCGCCTCGAGCACGAGCGACTCGGAGGCGACGACCCAGTCGTCCGGCGCGCCGGTGTTGCTGCGGCGGCCGACGATGAGCGGGCGGATGCCGAAGGGGTCGCGGAAGGCCAGCAGCCCGACGCCGGCGATCAGCGCGATGGTGGCGTAGGAGCCCTCGACGCGCTCGTGCACGCGGGCGACGGCGTCGAACACCTCGTCGGCGTCGAGGTCGCGGCCCGACATCGAGGCCTGCAGCTCGTTCGCCAGCACGTTGACCAGCAGCTCCGTGTCGGAGGTGGTGTTGAGGTGGCGGCGGTCGATGCGGAAGAGCTCCTCGGTGAGCTCGCGCGTGTTCGTGAGGTTGCCGTTGTGGACGAGGATGATGCCGTACGGCGCGTTCACGTAGAACGGCTGGGCCTCCTCCTCGCGCTCGGCGTTGCCCTTCGTCGCGTAGCGCACGTGGCCGAGGCCCATGGATCCGAGCAGCGAGCGCATGTCGCGGGTGCGGAACGCCTCGCGGACCTGTCCCGCGGCCTTCTTGATGTGCAGGGTGCTGCCGTCGGCGGTCGCGATGCCGGTCGAGTCCTGGCCGCGGTGCTGCAGGAGGGAGAGGCTGTCGTAGATGGACTGGTTGACCGGTCCGGAGGACACGATCCCAACGATTCCGCACATGCCGGAGGGGCTCCCAAGGGGATAGCAGGGGGGTTTGACGGTCCATCCTGGCACGCGGGGGACTCATCCCCTAATGGTTCGCCGTGGGCGGATCCGTGGTCGTGGGGGTACTCAGGGCGGCGTCGACCGGCGGATCGGCCGGGCGGTCGTCGCCATCCGACCAGAGCGCGCGCGACCAGGCGACCTCGCGGCCGAGCTGCCCCGACTCGGTGAACAGCCGCACCTGATGGGTGCCGGCCAGGGCGGCCGCGAGCTCGTCGCGATCGGCGGGCTCGAATCCGAGCGACCGCCAGAAGGGGCCGGATCTGCGGGAGAAGAGCCAGGCGCGTCGGGCACCGCTCCGAGCGGCGTCGGCGAGAGCGTGGCGGGCGAGGCGGCTCCCCGCGCCGGACGCTCGGCGGTCCGAGGCCACCGCCACGCTGCGGATCAGAGCGTGGCGTCCGTCGGTACTCGGCTCCCAGCCGGTGCTGCCGACGACGCGACCGCTCCGGTCGCGCTCGAGCCAGAGGCGCACGGAGGGGGAGTCGATCCCGGCGAGCGTGAGGTCGGCGGCCGCGAGGAAGGCGCGCGCCGCGTCGACGTCCGCCGGTCCCGCACGCTGCAGCTCCACCCGTCCGATGCTGCCGCAGAGGGGCCCTCAGAGGAGTGCGCGGCTGCGGAGAGGCGGAGATCCCGGGCCGGGATCCGGCTCCGCGCCGCGGCGGGGGAGGGCAGTCGGTAGGGTCGTCGCGTGAGTGATGAGACGAGCAGCTACGCCCGCGCAGGAGTCGACACGGCGGCGGGGGACCTCGCCGTCGAGCTGATGAAGTCGGCGGTGTCGGCGACGCACGACAGCCGGGTCCTCGGCGGGGTCGGCGGCTTCGCGGGCCTGTACGACGTCTCCTTCCTCCGCGACTTCCGCGTCCCCCTCCTCGCGACCTCGACCGACGGCGTCGGCACCAAGGTCGCGCTCGCCCAGGCGATCGACAAGCACGACACCATCGGGCAGGACCTCGTCGGCATGGTCGTCGACGACATCGTCGTGGTCGGCGCCCGCCCGTTCTTCATGACCGACTACATCGCGTGCGGCAAGGTGGTCCCGGCCCGCATCGCCGACATCGTCGCCGGCATCGCGCGCGCCTGCTCCGAGACGGGCACCGCGCTCGTCGGCGGCGAGACGGCCGAGCACCCGGGCCTGCTCGGACCCGACGACTACGACGTGGCGGGCGCGGCGGTCGGCGCGATCGAGGCCGACCAGGTGCGCGGCGCCGACCGCGTGCGCGACGGCGACGTCGTGGTGGCGATGGCCTCCTCCGGACTGCACTCGAACGGCTACTCGCTCGTGCGCCACATCCTCGCCGAGCGCGGCATCGGCTTCACCGACCGCTCCGAGGAGCTGGGCGGCGTGGTCGGCGAGGTGCTGCTGGAGCCGACCCGCCTCTACACCCGGCCCCTCCTCGACCTGCTCGACGACGCCGAGCTCGGCCCGGCCGTCCACTCCATCAGCCACGTCACCGGCGGCGGGATCGCGGCGAACCTCGCCCGGGTGCTGCCGCGCAGCTCCTGGGTCGAGGTCGAGCGAGCGAGCTGGAGCCCGTCCGACGTGTTCCGCGCGCTCGCCGGGATGTCCGGCGCGACGCTCGAGAGCACCGAGGGCACCTGGAACCTCGGCATAGGCATGTTCGCCGTGGTCGCGGCGGAGGCGGCCGACGGCGTGATCGCGCGCCTCGAGCGCTCGGGCGTCCCGTCGTGGGTCGCGGGCCGCGTCTCGACGGCCACGCGCGGGTTCGAGGGCTTCGAGCAGGGCGCGAAGGGCGTCGACGGCGGAGCGGTCCGCCTGGTCGGGTCCTACGCGGGCTGATCCCCGGAGGCGCCGCGGATCAGCGCGGTACGGCGTGCGCGCGCTCCCAGGAGTGCTCGTGCCGGGTCAGCAGCCACGAGCCCGCCGCGCAGAGGGCGCAGGCGGCCGCGGTGGCGAGCAGGGCGGTCGCCCAGGTCGGGGCGTCGCGGCTGACGAGCAGGTTCGCGGAGGCGACCAGCACGCCGAGGCCGGCGCCCGCGCTGGTGCCGAGCACGAACGGGCCGTCGCGGCGGCTCGCGACGCGCACCGCGACCATGCCGGCGACCGCTCCCGCGCCTCCGACGACTCCGATGCCCGCGCCGGAGGCCGCTCCCATGAGCAGGCCGAAGCTCACCAGCCCGGGCGGTCCGTCGGCGGCGAGGACGCCGGGCAGGTAGAGGACCAGGGCGACGGCGGCGCCGACCGCGCCGCCCACCAGGATCGCGCCGACCAGCAGGGCGGCGGTGACGTAGCCGACCCGCGCGACAGGCCGCGCGGATCCTCCGGGTTCGAACATTCGCGGCTCCATCGACGCGGCCCGCGGGGCAGCGGGCGGTCCTCGGACAGTACGCCCGAACGCCCCTCGGCGGAACCGCCGTCGGGGATCGGCGGGACTAGCGCCGGAGGGTCTCGCTCGGGAGCTCGCCGAACCGCGTCGCGTAGTGCTGGGCGAAGCGGCCGCCGCTGATGAACCCCCAGCGTGCGGCGACGTCGCCGACCACCAGCGAGCCGATCGATCCGGCCGAGAGCTCCTCGTGCGCGCGCTCGAGGCGGACGTCGCGCAGGTAGTGCCGCGGGGTCTCGCCGAAGGCGCGCTGGAACGCCAGCTGCACGCCGCGGACCGTGAGCCCGGCCGCGTCGGCGATGTCGGCCACTCCGAGGGGCAGGTCGGCGTTGGCCTGCACGAACTCGACGGCCCGGCGGAGGCGCCGCGCGCTGACCGAGGGCGGCACGGCCGGCAGCGGGGCGATGCGGTGGGCGAAGGTCTGCAGGGCGGCGAGCGCGGCGATGCGGGCGACGCCGTCGCGCTGCAGCACGGTGGGCGTGTGCGGGGAGGCGAGGGTGTCGCGCAGGAGCCGGATCGCGGCCCACCAGGCGGTCGTGTCGCGCGCCACGGGGGCGAACCGCAGCGGGCCGGGCTCGGTGCTGTGCAGCTCGGCGGCGATCGCCTCGAGGTGGGCGGCCTCGAAGTGCACGAGCGCGTCGCGGTACTCGAGGGCCTCGAAGCCGAAGGGCCGGCCGCTCGGGAACATGGCCGGGCGTCCGACGACGAGGCGGTGCTCGTCGCGCCCCAGGTCGAGGGAGGCGCGCCCCGCGGTCAGCCAGAGGGCGACGTAGACGTCGCTCGGGGCCACCGTGCCGCGCACCCGGCCGAGGAAGGAGGCGGAGTGGAGGCTCACAGGCCCGGGCCCGGTCGTCGTGTAGCGGAACGCGAACGGCACGACCGAGCGCTCGGCCCGGAAGCCGGAGCCGTTGTACGAGCCGGCGTAGAAGTCGCGCGCCTCGTCGAGGTCGTTCCCGCGACGCTCCGACTGCCACACGGGCAGCCTTGCGGGCGGGGAAGTGCTCATCCGGTCAGTGTCCCAGGGGGCACCGACATTCTGCACTCAGTGGCGGAAAGCGGGAGAACGTGCTCAGCCGAGCGACCTGCACTCCAGGTCGGGTTCCTCACCCGCCGGATCCCGTCCGCACGCGAAACGGGGCCGCCCCGAGGGAGCGGCCCCGATTCACGGGAGGAGTCACGCACGCTTCTGGTGCGGCTCCTCGACGAGGTCCGTGTCGTCGCCGTCGTCCTCGGCGTCGATCCACTTCGAGTAGTCCGGCTCGTCCGGGTGGCTGAGCTCGCGCTCGAGCGCGCTGTAATCGACCGCCGGGCTGAACGACTTCAGCTCACGGGCGATCTTGGTGTTCTTCGCCTTCTGACGGCCGCGCCCCATGGGTGACCCCCTCACGATGACAGGCCAGACGGGCAGTGAGCCGGCTGGGGAAAAGAGCAGACAGGGAAAGTTGAAATCTACGCGGTAGTTTAGCAGACGGGGGACACGCCACCCCGGGCCTCGATCTGCCGGACGGCCGCCCATCCTCGACCGCGTCAGGAGCACCGTGGACAGCGTCGCCCCACCGCGTCCCGTCGTGGTGATCGGCGCGGGCCAGGCGGGTCTGTCCGTGGCCTACTACCTGCGCCGTCTCGGCCTCGTCCCCGGGCGCGACCTGATCGTCCTCGACCGCGGTCCGGAGCCCGGCGGGGCCTGGCAGTTCCGCTGGGAGGCCCTGCGGCTCGGCTCCGCGCACCGCGTGCACGATCTCCCGGGCATGGAGCGGATGGGGTTCTCGTTCCGCACGGCCGATCACCGGCGACCGGCACGGGACGTGGTCCGCGAGTACTACGGTCGCTACGAGGAGGAGCTCGGTCTCGAGATCCGCCGTCCGGAGTCGGTGCGGCGCGTCACGAGTGCGACGCCGCACGACACGGGGTCGCCGCTCGTCGTCGAGTCCGACCGCGCGGTCGAGCGCGCGAGCCTGCTCGTCAACGCGACCGGCACCTGGGGATCGCCCTTCGTCCCGCACTACCCCGGGCGCGACCGCTTCCGCGGCGTGCAGATCGACCCGACCGAGTACGTCCGCGCCGAGGACTTCGCCGGGAAGCAGGTGCTCGTGGTCGGCGGCGGCACCTCGGCGATCGGCTTCCTGCTGGAGCTCGAGCGGGTGGCGCGCTCGCTGACGTGGGCGACGCGGCGACCGGTGGTCTACCACGACGGCGAGCAGCTGGCGATGGAGTCGGCGGTGGAGGCGGTGGCCGAGCAGGACCGCGCCGCCCGCGCCGGGCTGCCCCTCCCGAGCATCGTCGGCGGCACGGGCGTGCAGCGCACCCGCCGGGTGGTCGCCGGGATCGAGCGCGGGCTCCTGCACGAGCGGGGGATGTTCTCGTCGATCGAGGAGGAGGGCGTGCGCTGGCCGGACGGCTCCTTCACGCGCGCCGACGCGATCATCTGGGCGACGGGCTTCCGGCCGGAGCTGCGCCACCTCGCTCCACTCGGGCTGCGCGAGCGCGAGGGCGGCATCGCGGTCGCCGACGGCGCCTCGCTGACGGATCCGCGCGTCTTCTTCGCCGGCTACGGCCCGACGGCCTCCACCATCGGGGCGAACCGCTCGGGCCGGCGCATCGCGCGCGCGGTCGTGGCGCGTCTGCCCTGAGCGCGCCTGCCCTGAGCCGGCCTGATCTGAGCCGGTCCGCCCTGAGCGGCGCGGCGCCTCAGATCCTGCCGTCCCAGTCCACCGGCACTACCGAGCCGCGGTAGCGGATCCCGTCCACGCGGATCCGCCCGGCGAGCGCGGGCGAGAGCGGCGCGACGACCAGGGTGTCGCCTCCGGGAGCGAGCCCCAGCGCCACCGACAGCACGGCGACGGAGGCGGCCGCCGACCAGGCCTGCGGTCGGCAGGCCGCCGGGTACGGCACCGGCGCGTGCACCTCGGCGGCGGGGTCGCCCGAGTGCAGCTCGGGCATCCGGTAGCCGAAGCTCTCGGCCGCGGCGATCAGTCCGCGCGAGAGGGTCGTCGCCTCCGCCCCGAAGCCCTCCCGGGCGAGCCCGGTGACGGCGATCGCGGTGTCGTGGGCCCAGACGGAGCCGCCGTGGTACGACAGCGGCCAGTAGCCGCCCGAGCCGGTGTCCAGGGTGCGCAGGCCGAAGCCCGAGTCGAGCCCGGGGGAGACCAGCAGCTCGGCGACCCGGGCGGCGTGCTCGGGGGAGAGGATGCCGGTGCCGAGGAGGTGGCCGAGGTTGCTGGTGATCGTGTCGACCGGGCGCCCGGCCGCGTCGAGCGCGATCGCCGGGTAGCCGCCGTCGGCGTCGTCGATCCAGAACGCCTCCGCGAAGCGCGCCTTCAGCGTCGACGCCGCCTCGCGCCACTCCGAGCCGTCGCGGCCGAGGTGCTCGAGCAGCGCCGCTCCGCCTGCCATGGCCTCGTGGGCGTAGGCCTGCACCTCGCAGAGCGCGATCGGACCCTCGGCGAGCGTGCCGTCGCGCCACTGGATCGAGTCGCCCGAGTCCTTCCAGCCCTGGTTGGCGAGCCCGTGCCCCGTGGTGTCGACGTACTCGAGGAACCCGTCGCCGTCCGGGTCGCCGTCGTCGCGGAGCCAGCGCAGCGCCGCCTCCAGAGCGGGCAGCAGCTGGGCACCGGCAACCAGTACCCGCTGCAGCTCGCGGCCGCGGTGCTGATGTCGATCCCGGTGGCCGTGCTGTTCTTCGTCTTCCAGCGGCGGATCATGAACACGACCGAGGGCGCGGAGAAGGGCTGACGCGGGGGCTCCGGCTCCTGCTGAGCGAGCATCACGCGTGGGTGACCGGTTCCTGCTGATCGAGCAGCGCACAGGGCGCGTATCGAGATCCGTGTCCGTGCGACGGGTCTCGATACGCCCCTGCGGGGCTGCTCGACCAGCATGCGGGAGTGCCGCCGCTACTTCGCGAGGAACTCCAGGACGACGCGGTTCCACTCCTCCGGGTGGCTCACGGTCACTCCGTGCGGGGCGCCGTGGACGACGTGCAGCTCGGAGCCGGGGATCGCCGCGTGGGTGCGGGCGCCGGAGCCCTCGAACGGAACCGTGCCGTCGCCGTCGCCGTGGATGACGAGCGCGGGCACCGACACGTTGGGCAGGTCCTCGCGGAAGTCGGTGGTCGCGAACGCCGTCATGCAGGCGAGGGCGGCGTGCTTGGCCGACTGCTTCGCCAGAGCGATCGCCTCCTGGCGCTGCTCCTCCGTCACCTTCAGCACGCCGTCGACCGAGAAGAAGTCGGTGGTGAACTGGTCGTAGAAGTCGTCCTCGCTCTTCGTGAGGCCCGCGGTCATCTGCGCGGCCTGCGCCTTCTCGAGCGGGCCGTCCGGGTTGTCGTCCGTCTTCATCAGGTACGGCGGGACGGCCGAGGCGAAGACGACGCTGTGCAGGCGATCGGCGCCGTACTTCGTGAAGTAGCGGGCGACCTCGCCGCCGCCCATCGAGAAGCCGACCAGGGTGACGTCCTGCAGGTCGAGCTCGGTGAGGAGGGTGTGCAGGTCCTCGGTGAGCGTGTCGTAGCTGTAGCCGGTGAGCGGCTTGTCGCTGCGCCCGAAGCCGCGGCGGTCGTAGGTGACGACGCGGTAGCCGGCCTCGGCGAACGCGGGGACCTGCTCCTTCCACGACTCGCCCGAGAGGGGCCAGCCGTGGATGAGGACCACGGGGCGGCCCGATCCGCCGGTGTCGTCGACGTGCAGGTCCGTGTCCTTGAAGAGTCCGTGGTGGGCGGTGATCTCGGCCATGGCGAGTGCTCCTTCCGGCGCCGACGATCGGCGTCACTCGATGTTCGAGGACGTCCCTGCGAGCGGATGGCCGGGGCGGGGAGGGTTGACAGCTCCCGTCAGTCCGCAACGACGGCCGCGGCGAGCCCCTGCAGCGCCGCGTGCAGCCCAGCGCTCAGGGGCAGCCCGGCGTCGAGCACGGCGTTCGCGGCGGCGACCAGCACCGGTGCCGCGGGGGAGGAGACCACGGTGAGGCCGGCGGGCGGATCCGCGTCGCCCGAGGGCCGCACGACCAGGACGAGCCGGGAGCTGGGAGCGCTCGTGCTGATCGTCGCTCCCGATCGGGCGGGCAGCACCGCGAGGGTGCCGCGGCCGACGAACTCGCGCTCCTCCCGACTGGCGACGGTGAACGCGCCCTCGAGCGGGAGCAGGAGCACCACCGACCCCGGGTCGGCGCGGGGGCTCGGGCGGAAGTCGATCGTGCCGGCCGTGTGCCAGATCCGGCGAAGGAGCACGCCCTCGGCGGCCGCTTCCTGCCCAGTGACGGCGAGGGCGGGGTCGGGCCCGGCCTCGGCGTGGCGGGCCCGCAGCCAGTGCCGGGCGGAGTCGCCGCGGAGGGGCATCGGGTGGATCAGCGGATCGGACACGGCGGCTCCCGAGGAACGCGGACCTGAATCGGCCGAGACAGTGAGGAACCATCATCCTAGGAGCGGCGGGAGGCGTCGTCCCCGGAGTGGCGCGTCCTCACATGCCGATGCCGCCCCGGCCGCGCTGAGCGCGACGCCGGAGCGGCATCCGAAGGGTGGTGCGGACTACTGGAAGCCGCCGCCACGGTCCTCCGGGTCCTCGATCGGGTCGGAGTCGGGCGTGTCGATCGAGTAGGTCACGTGGACCGCCTCGCCGACCTCCTTCGCGGAGACGGCGTTGTAGACGAGGTGCGTCTCCTGGCCGTCGACGGCGGCGTAGACGTCGACCTCCTTCTCGTAGCCCCCCTCGGTGCTGACGCGGTTCTCGGTCTGGCCGTCGAACGGCCCGCCCTGGAAGAAGGCGAGGTAGCTCTCGCCCTCGGCGAGTGCGCGGATGTCGTTGCTCATGCCCCCAGGTCTACCACTCGGCGCCTCCCCGCCGCTCGGCCTTGCGCTCGGCGGGCGGAGGAGGGCCGGGAGCGGCGGCGGCCGTGCCGCGAGGTGGCACTGCTCGACGGGATCTCTCCGCACGCGCCGTCAGGGCACGAGCCGCTGCGTGATCGAGGCGGTCGGCCCGCTCAGCGCGATCTCTGCGAGCGCGCCGTTGACCAGGGGCATCTGCGGCGGCTGGTGCCCGGTGTCGACGTCGAGGATCACCGGCACGCCGAGGTCGCCGAGCGCCCGCCGCACCGCGTCCTCCTGGCTCAGCTCGGGCAGCCAGGCGCCCTCGGTCCGGCCGATCAGGACGCCGGCCGTCTGCTCGAACCAGCCCGCGAGCCGGAGCGAGGTGAGCATCCGGAGCACCGAGACGGAGTCGGACCCGGCCGCCTCCAGGTAGACGACGGTGCCCTCCGGCGCGTGCCGGCGAGCGAAGCCCGGCACGTCGCCGTAGGGCGTGCCCGCGAGCAGGGACACCGTCTCGAGGCATCCGCCGATCAAGCGGCCGGACATCGCCGCGTCCGCGGACCCGTCGAGCGAGCGCCAGCGGGTCGGCTCCTCGTAGGCCCGATCGCGGTCGAGCGGCTCGTCCGCCCACGCACCCCACGGACGGCTCCGGCGTCGCGGCGCGGCGTGCTGCGTGAACGCGGCTCCGGGCTCGAGTCCGGCGACCTCCGTCCAGCGGTGGAACCCGACCGGCAGCTCCCACGGCTCGTCCATCAGATTGGCGCCGTGGATCGTCGCGAGCCCGGTCGTCGTCGTCAGGGGCAGGAGCAGCGTCGAGACGTCCGACCAGCCGACGAACCAGGGCCGGGCCTCCGCGAGGGCGTGCCAGTCGAGCCTCTCCAGCAGCTCGACGGCGAGCTCGCCGCCCCACGGAGGAAGGACCGCGTCCCCGCTCCGGAAGGCGTCGTGCAGGTCGGCCGCCCGATCCGCGGCGGACGCCGGAGCGAGTCCGCCGAGGAGGGCGTGCGGCCGGACCCGGACGTCGTATCCCGCCGAGCCGAGTCGGCGCGCGGCGTCCTGCAGCCGGTCGTGCAGGTGCTCGGGGACTCCCATCGAGGGCGCGGGCACCTCCACCCGGCCTCCGGCGCGAAGGGGCGCGGGGTACGTGATGCTCGCCATCCGACGACGCTAACGCCCCTCGCGGTGACGGGCTTCGAATGCTCCGTCCGGCGAGTACCTCCGCGCCCTTCCTGCCCCGACTCGCGGGCGGCCGCTGAGCGCGATCGCCAGAGGGGTCGGCGCGAGTTCTGCGCCGCCACCCACTCGCGCGCAGCGCCGGCCGCCGGGAAGAAGGATGGCCAGGAGGCGCACCGGAACGAGACGTCGCGGTCTCGCGCAGGCGTCTCGGCTCCGCTGCTGCCTGCGGCGATCAGCGTCACGCGGCGCGTTCAGCTCGTGAGGCGGCCGATCTCGTCCTCGGAGAGGAGGCGGTCGGAGTAGAGCACGATGCGAGCCGCGGGGTCAGGGCTGTGCGCGTCGGGGCCCGCCCACCTCCGTTCGAGACCGAGTCGAGCGACCGTGCGGTGCGATCGCTCGTTCCGTTCCGCGACGACCGCGGTCACGGGGAGCTCCGGCCGGAGCCGCCGCGCCCGAGCGATCCCTGCGGAGGCGACCTCCTGGGCGTACCCCCTGCCCCAGTGGTCCGGATGGACGGTGAACGCGACGTTCCAGGCCGTGTCGGTGAGGAGGGTGCATCCGCCGATCCCGATCGCACCGTCCGCGCCGCCCTCGGGACTCCGCAGCCGGACGACCCAGCTGCTGAGGTCGTCCCGTTCCCACTGCGCCGTCCGGCGGGCGAGCACCGCCCGGGTCTGCTCGACGGAGCCGTGTCGGAGGAGGACTGCGGGGAGGGGCCCCGGCCGTCGTCGTCGCGGTCCGCGTCCGTGTCGTGTCCATGCCGCGTCCCCCGTCACCGCGGACCGGTCCGCGCTGCCCCGACGCTATCCGCTCGCCGTCCCGCCGTCACCCCGCACCTCTGAGCGGGCCGCGTGCCCGGGTGGCGTCAGCACCGCGCCGCCCGCGCCGCCCCGGTCGAACGCCGAGAACGTAGGATGTCCGGGATGACGATCGGACGCCGCCTCTTCCTCTCGGGAGCCGCCACGGGAGTCGGGCTCCTGGCTCTCGCGGGCTGCACGCCGTCGCGTCCGACGCCGACCCGCTCCGTCACGAAGGCCCCCGTGCCCACGCCGAGCACCACCGCCGTCCCCGCGCCGGCCGCCTTCGTGCGCTCCGCCTGGGCCGAGGATCCGTACGCGCTCGGCTCCGTCTCGTACCTGCCCGTCGGCGCGACGCCGCAGCACCGCACCGACCTGGGCACCGCGGTCCTCGACCGCGTCTTCCTCGCGGGCGAGGCCACCGACACGGAGGCGCCCGGCACGCTCCAGGGCGCCTGGAGCTCCGGGGTCCGCGCGGCCGCCGAGATCAGCGCCGTCGCCGACGAGGGCGAGCGGATCGCGATCGTCGGGGCCGGCCTCGCCGGAGCGGTCGCCGCACGGCGCCTGTCCGACGCGGGCTTCGACGTCACCGTGGTCGAGGCGCGCGAGCGCACCGGCGGCCGCATCGCCACCGCGACTCCGGACGGCTGGCCGATCGCCGTCGAGACCGGAGCCTGGGCCCTCACCGGCGCGGGAGCCGCCCTGCGCGAGAGCATCGCGGACGCGGGCGTCGTCACGACCGCGGTCGACCTCGCCGACGTCCGCTCGAGCGACGCCGACGGCGCGGCCCTCGACACCGGCACCACGGGCGCTGACGCCCTGACCCGTGCTCTCGAGTGGGGAGCGGAGCAGCCGGAGGACCTGGCGCTCGCCGAGTCGTTCGCCGGCTCCGGAGAGCCCGACCCTGCCGAGGCCGAGCCGGGCTCCGGCGACGGCGACGCCGCCCGCGTGGCGGCGCACCTCGCCGGGACGACCGCACTACGCACCGGCGCCGCTCCCGAGGAGCTCTCCTCCTGGTACGGACTGGGAGACGCCTCCGCCGCCATGACCGCGGAGGAGCTGAGCGACGACTCCGGCGACGCGCTGCTGACCGACGGGCTCGCGCCCCTGGTCGACACCTTGCTCGCCGACGTCGAGGTCTCGCTGCGCGCCGTGGTGAGCGGCATCGGCTACACGGAGACCGGCGTCAGCATCCGCCTGGGCACCGGCGAGTCGTTCACAGCCGACCGGGTGCTGGTCACCGTGCCGATCGGGGTGCTCCAGACGGACGCGATCGCCTTCGACCCGCCGCTCCCGTTCGCGCAGCGCGCGGCCGTCGCGGCCCTCGGCTCCGGCGTCGTCGAGACGCTGTGGCTGCGCTTCGACGAGGCGTTCTGGGACGCCGGCGCCCCCGCGCGCTGGTCGCTCGTCGGCTCCGAGGCGGGCATCACCGAGTGGCTCAATCTTCAGCCGTCGACCGGCGAGGCGGTGCTCGTCGGGCTGGTCGGAGCGGATCAGGCCCTCTCGCTGCAGGACCTCAGCGACGACGAGCTGGTCACCCTCGCGCAGACGGCGCTCGAGCCGTTCGCCGTCGTCCCCGGCTGACGAGCTCGCGGAGCCGCGCCAGCGGCCCCCGCCACTCCGACGCGTGCGCCGCCCCGAGCGGCCGCACCCGGCTGAGCGCGAGGACGAACGCGGCGATGCCGGAGATCAGGCTCAGCACGATCACGTCGTAGAGCACGAACATCACGGGGCCGTCGACCTGGCCGGGGTCGAGGAAGAAGTACGGGTACCAGCCGATGAGGGCCCCGCGGACCAGGGTGATGACGCCCCAGACGATCGGGAAGCCGAGCACGGTCAGCGCCCCGCGCCAGGCGACCGGGCGGCGGCCGGGTCCGAGGATCCAGTCGAGGATCGCGAGCGTCGGGATCACGAAGTGCAGGAGCGCGCTCGACCAGGGCACGTCGACCCGCACGCCGCGGTTGTTGGCCTCCACCGCGATCAGCCCGAAGACGATCCCCGACACGACCATGTAGGTGAGCACGAGCGCCCGCACCGTGCTGAGCCAGCGCGGCTCCCGCTCGCGCGCAAGGGCGACCAGGCCGGACAGGCCCAGCACCACGACCCCGGCCATGTTCGACTGCGTCGTGAAGTAGGCGAAGAAGTTGTCGATCTGGAACGCGCGGAAGCCCAGGGTGTAGAAGAAGTCGCCGACGAGTCCGACCGCGCCCAGCCCGGCGAGGGCCAGGCGGAGGATCGCGAACGCCTTCCGCACACCCGCTCCGATCCGTCGCCGCTGGGCCCGGAGGGCCGGACTTCCGGACGATTCTACGGTCGCCGCGCTCGGAGCTCCCCGAGCGCGCGGCTCCGCCGGACGGGGGAGGCGGGCCCCGCGGAGGCGATCTAGCGTGGAGGGATGGTGCGCGCACAGGACGGGAAGGGTTCGGGTCGGATGTCGTCGGAGGAGGCGTCCCGGCGCTGGAACGCGGTCACTGGTCCGCTGTTCCTCGCGGCGGGAGCGGTCTTCGCGGTCCTCGGGAATCCGGTCTGGCCGGTGTTCCTCGTCCTGGGGATCACGTTCCTCGGACTGACCGCCGGCCCCGGGAGGCCGACGAGCCGGAGTGGAGCGCAGGAGCCGGACCGCGATCGGTGACGCGCGCTTCGCGACGCGGACACTCGCCGGTCGCGTCGCCGGGATAGCGTGCGTGTCATGCCCTTCACGCCGAGCCACGCCGTCGTCGCGCTCGCGTTCTCGAACGGCCGGATCCCCGCCGCGGCCGTGGCCATCGGCGCGATGGTCCCGGACATCGGCATGTACCTCCCGATCGCCGTCGCCCGCGAGTCCACCCACTCCCTCCTCGGCGTCGTCACCGTCGACCTGCTGCTCGGGATGCTCGGCCTCGCGCTGTGGAGCGCGGTCGTCGCTCCGGCCTGGCGCGACCTCGCGCCCGCGCTGGTCCGCTCGCGCCTGCGTCCCCGGCGCTCGCCGCCCCGCGGGGCCGCCGCGTGGATCCGCGTGCTCGTCTTCGCGGCCGCCGGCATCGCCATCGGAGCCGCCAGCCACGTGATGTGGGACGGCTTCACCCACCGGGGCGGCCTCTTCGTCTCGGCGATCCCGCTGCTGCAGCAGGAGCTCGGGCCCTTCCCCGGCTTCCGGTGGGCGCAGTACGCGAGCGGTGTGCTCGGGCTGCTCGGGCTCGGGATCGGCGCGGTGGTCTGGTACGTCGGTCGCCGTCCCCGGAAGCTCCGCTCCGACGGCCGGCAGCCGGTGCGCATCGCGGCCGCGGCCGTGGTGCTCGCGGCCGCGGTGGTGCCTGCCGGGATCATGCTGGCGGGGGCGGGCATCGATCCGCTCGACGCCGCCTACCGGGCCCACGTGGTGCGGGCGGCGATCCTGCTCGTGGGCGGCGGCGCGGCGGCCGCGGTCGCCGTCGCGGCGGTCTGGTGGCTCACCGGCCGAGGGGTGCGCGGGGCCGTCGTCTGAGACGACGGAGGACGAGCCTGTCGTCTCAAGGGAGCACGGGCATCCGTCGCGAGGAGGATGCGCCGGTGCATAGCCCACCGATAGCGTCGGACACGGCCCGTTGGGGCGGGCCGCCTTCGGGGGAAGGCACTAAGGGGAAATCGGGGGCTCGCGGCACACGCCGCGGGCCCTCTACCCGTTTCCGGGCCGCTGCCGGCAGCTCCCGCCGCCTCAGCGCCGCTTCGAGCGCGGCCGGTTCTGCGCGGCCGGGCGCTGCGGGATGCGCGGAGCGCCCTCGCCGGCGGCTCCCTGGGGGAGCGAGGACGCGGGCGGGATCGGGCGGCGGGTCACCGGGCGCACCGGCTCGCCGCGGCGCGTCTGGCCGGGGATCGGCCGGGAGCGGCGCCCGTAGATGAGCTCGGACGAGTCGAGCAGCCACGGCACCAGCGCCACCGTCACTCCGTGCACCAGCAGGAGCTTCTGGCGGATCCGCCGCGACTTGTGGTTGTGGAGGAACGCCTCCCACCAGTGCCCGACGATGTACTGCGGCATGTAGACCGTCGTGATCTCGGAGCCGTGCTCGAGGCGGTGGGCCTTGATGTACTTGATCAGCGGGTACGAAATGTCGCGATAGGGAGAGGCCACGCAGCGCAGCGGCACCTCGATGTCCATCTGCGCCCAGTCGGCCTTCAGCTGCGCGGTCTGCGCGTCGTCGATGGAGGAGTGCACCGCCTCCAGCGTCTCGTGCCGCGCCGCGATGGCGTAGTCGAGCGCCTTCAGCGTGGGCTTGTTCATCCGGCCCACCAGCACGATCGCGTGGTCGCCGTTGGCGCCGAAGGTCGTGGTCGGGTCGACCTCGATCTCCTTCTCGACGTCGCGGTAGTAGCGGTAGACGCCGGCCATCAGGACGCCGAGGATCGGCATCACCAGGTAGACGAGCCAGGCGCCGTGGGTGAACTTCGTGATCGTGACGACGACGAGCACCGCGAACGTCAGCGTCGCGCCGAACAGGTTGATGGCCAGGCTCGTGTAGACGGTGCGCGAGCCCTCGCCGTTGCGGATCATCCGGACCCAGTGCTTGACCATGCCCGACTGCCCGAGCGTGAACGAGACGAAGACGCCGATGATGTACAGCTGCACGAGGCTCGTGAGCGAGGCCTGGTAGACGAGCAGGATGATCGCGGCGACGAGCGCCAGGATGATCACTCCGTTGGAGTAGATGAGGCGGTCGCCGCGGGTGTTCAGCGACTTGGGCGCGTAGCCGTCGCGGGCCAGCACGGAGCCCAGCAGCGGGAAGCCGTTGAACGCGGTGTTCGCCGCGAGGAGCAGGACGGCGGCCGTCGCGGCCTGGATGATGAAGAACAGGATCGTGTTGTTGCCGAACGTGGCGGCGGCGACCTGCGCGATCACGGAGCGCTGCGGGGTCGTGGCGCAGTCGGCGAAGCCCACCAGGTGGCAGGCGTTCTCGGCGTAGTGGACGTTCGAGAGCAGGGCGAGGGCGGTCAGGCCGACGAAGAGCACGATCGCGATCGTGCCCATCGCGACGAGGGTGCGCTGGGCGTTCTTGACCTTCGGGGCGCGGAACGCGGGCACACCGTTCGAGATGGCCTCGACGCCCGTGAGCGCCGCGCAGCCGCTCGCGAAGGAGCGCAGCAGCAGGAGGACGACGGCCGCCTGCGTGAGCTGCTCGCCCTGCACGGTGAAGCCCGCCGACTCCGCGACCGGGGTGTCGCCGAAGGCGGTGCGGACCAGGCCGACGACGACCATGACGAAGACGCTCGCGACGAAGAGGTACGTCGGGACGGCGAAGGCGCGGCTCGACTCCGAGACGCCGCGGAGGTTCACGGCCGCCAGCAGCACCACGAAGAGGATGGCCAGCTCGACCCGCAGCGGCGCCAGCTCGGGTACTGCGGAGATGATGTTGTCGACTCCGGAGGCGACCGACACGGCCACGGTGAGCACGTAGTCCACGAGGAGGGCGGCGGCGACCGTGAGGCCCGCCGTCTCGCCCAGGTTGGTGCGGGCGACCTCGTAGTCGCCGCCGCCGGACGGGTACGCCCGGATCAGCTGGCGGTAGCTCAGCACCACCACGACGAGGAGGACGACCACGCACGCGGCCACCCAGGGGGCGAAGGTGAGGAAGGAGAGTCCGCCGAGCAGCAGGATCATCAGCAGCTCCTGCGGCGCGTAGGCCACGGAGGAGAGCGGGTCGCTGGCGAAGATGGGGAGCGCGAGCCGCTTCTGCAGCAGCTGTCCCTCGAGCTTGTCGCTGGGGAGCGGCTCGCCGATGAAGAAGTGCTTGGCGGTGCGCAGCTCGGTCGCGTCGGCCGACGATCCGTCCGCGGCGGACGGGGGGCCCTCGTGTGTCACGAGCGATGACACTACTCCGTACGAGGGGGCAGTCAAGACGGCCGGGAGCGGGCCGAGCGGAGGCTGATCCCGCGCTGTGACCGGGAGTTTCCCGGTGCGGCGGGGAGCGGCGGCCGGCGTGCTCGCGGCCGGCGCCCCGAGCGGGGGGTCAGCGGCCGTCGCGGGTCGCGGCTCCGATCAGGCCGGTGAGGCTGTCGCGGAGCGCGGTGAGCTCCTCGAGGGGGACGTCGAGCCGCTCCACGATCTGCGGAGGAACCTGCAGGGCCTGCTCGCGGAGGGCCGCTCCGGAGGGGGTCAGCGCGACGTCGAGGCGGCGCTCGTCGTCGCTGCTCCGGGCCCGCGTGACGTGGCCGCTCGCCTCCAGGCGCTTCACGAGCGGGCTGAGCGTGGCCGGCTCGAGGCGGAGGGCGGAGCCGAGGTCGGCGAGCGAGCGGGGGCTGCGCTCCCAGAGCGCGAGCATCACGAGGTACTGCGGGTGCGTGAGTCCGAGCGGTTCGAGCACGGGGCGGTACAGCCCGATGACGGTGCGCGCCGCGACGGCGAGGGAGAAGCAGACCTGGTTCTGGAGGGCGAGCGGGTCGGTTTCCACGGCGTCATCCTCTCATCGTGCCCTGATGGTTAGTACACTAAGGATATGACGCGGAAGAAGACCGGCTCCCTCTACCAGCGCTTCAACGCGCGGCTGTTCCCCTGGATCGGCCCGCCGCCGCTCGGCCCGTACGACCAGCCCGAGCAGGAGGCGCCCGCGGGGCAGGCGTGCCCGCTCTGCGGTCGGCCGATGTCCGAGCACGTCATCGACCGCTCCGGTCCGCGCACCCAGCTGTACTGCCCGAGCGACCCCTCCTGAGTCGCACGCCCCCGTTCGGGGGTCGGGGGCTTCGGGCGGCGGGGGCGGATGATGAGCGCATGTCCCGTCTGAGCCCCACCGCCGCCCGCGTCGTCCAGTACAGCCGTTTCGGCGACGCGGACGTCCTCGAGATCGTCGAGGTCGAGCGGCCGAAGCCCGGGGCGGGCGAGGTGCTGGTCGAGGTGCTCTCCGCCGGGGTGAACCACATGGAGGCGTTCATCCGGCAGGGCCAGTTCGACTCCGACCACTCCGCGGCCTTCCCGATGCGCCAGGGCACCGACTTCTCGGGCGTCGTCGTCGCCCTCGGCGAGGGCGTCACCGACATCAAGCTCCGCAGCGACGTGGTCGGCCACGCGCTCGTCGGCTCGCACGCGACCCACGTCGTGGTGCCGCGCCGCAACCTCGTCGCCAAGCCCGCCTCCGTGAGCTGGGAGGTCGGCGGCGCGCTGTTCCTCGCCGGAGTGACCGCGTGGCGTGCGCTCGAGGCCACGCACGTCGGACCGGACGACACCGTCCTCGTCTCCGCCGCGGCCGGAGGAGTGGGCAGCCTCGAGATCCAGCTGGCGAAGCTCCGCGGCGCGACGGTGATCGGCACCTGCGGCGAGCGCAACTTCGACTACCTCCGCCAGATCGGCGTGAAGCCGGTGGTCTACGGCGACGGGATCGCCGACCGCATCCGGGCCGCGGCGCCCGGCGGGGTCACGGTGTTCCTCGACAACTTCGGCGGGGAGAACGACGCCCTCGCCGACGAGCTCGGCATCGCGGCGGGCCGCTTCCACTCCAGCGACGACCGCAAGGAGATCGAGCTGCGCGCCGTCTGGCCCGACGCCGAGACCGCCCAGCGCGACACCGAGATCCTCGGCGAGCTGGTCGGCCTCGTCGGCGAGCAGAAGCTGCGGGTGCTCGTCTCGGGCTTCTACCCCTTCGACCAGGTGCAGGACGCCTTCGACGACCTCGAGAAGCGGCACTCGCGCGGCAAGATCGTGCTCGGCATGAACCCGGTGGACCCGGCGAAGGTCACCAAGGCGCGCGACATCCACGAGGCCGGCCGCTAGCCGCACCGTCCCGGCGGCTGTCCGGGCTGCTCTCCGGGCGGCCACAATGGGGCCGTGGCGCGCGGACGCCCGGGAGGAGTGACGCGATGGAGGAGCCCGTCGTCGCGATCGTCTGGATCGTCTCGTTCGTGGTGGTGACCGTCCTGGTCACCGGGCTGTCGGGGCGGGTGAACTGGTCCGCTCCCGTGGCGCTCGTCGCCGTCGGGGCCCTCGCCTCCTTCGTCCCCGGGATCCCGGAGGTGGTGGTCGAGCCGGACGTGGTGCTGTTCGGGATCCTGCCGCCGCTGCTCTACGCGGCGGCGATCCGCACCTCCGTCCTCGACGTCCGCGCCCGCGGCGACAGCATCCTCCTGCTGTCGGTCGGGCTCGTCGTCTTCACGGTCGCGGTGGTCGGCGCGGTGGCCTGGATGGTCGTCCCGGCGATCACGGTCGCCGCGGCCCTCGCGTTCGGCGCGATCGTGGCGCCCACGGACGCGGTGGCGGTCACGGCGATCGCGGGGCGGCTCCGCCTGCCGCGGCGCATGCTCACGGTGCTCGAGGGCGAGAGCCTCCTCAACGACGCGACCGCACTGGTGGCGCTGAACGCCTCCCTCCTGGCGATCGTCAGCACGGTCACTCCCGGGCGCATCGCGCTCGACTTCGTGCTGGCCGTGGCAGTGGGCGGCGGAGTCGGGATCGGCATCGCCGTGCTGCTCGGGTTCGTGCGCAAGCAGGTGCAGTCGTCCGTGCTGGACACGAGCCTCTCGCTGGTGACGCCCTACGTCGCGTTCATCCCGGCGCAGCTGCTGCACGGCTCCGGGGTGCTGGCGGTCGTGGTCGCGGGGCTCTACCTGGGCTACCGGGCGCCGGTCATCCAGTCGGCGCAGGCGCGGATCGCGGAGTCGCTCAACTGGCGGACGATCCAGTTCCTGCTCGAGAACGCGGTGTTCCTCTTCATCGGGCTGAGCCTCTCGTCGGTGGTGGAGGCGACGGCCGACTCGGGCATCGGGGTCTGGCAGACGGTCGGCATCGGCGCGGCCGTGCTCGCGGCGCTGGTCGGGAGCCGCGTGGCCTGGATGTGCATGACGACGCTGCTGTTCCGGCACGGTCCGCGCCGGCTGCAGCAGCGCGGGTGGACCTGGCCGACCGCGATCGGGGTGTCGTTCGCGGGCATCCGCGGCGTGGTCACCCTCGCCGCCGCGTTCCTCCTGCCCGCGGAGACGCCGCAGCGCGCGTTCCTGCAGTTCCTCGCCTTCATCGTGGTGGCGGGGACGCTCGTCGAGGGGCTCGCGCTCCCGCGGCTCGTCCGCGCCCTGAAGCTGCCGGCCCCGAACGAGATGCAGGAGCACGTCGAGAAGCAGATGCTGCTCGCCGAGGCGCAGGCCGCCGGCCTCGCCCGGCTCGACGCGGAGCCGCAGGACGGAGTGGAGGACCGCGTGCTCGACCGGCTGCGGCGGAATGCGACGTTCCTCGCCGACGCCCTGGAGAACCCTCCGGAGGGCGAGGGCGTGGAGCCGCTCCCGCAGGCCTACAACCGGCTCCGGCGCGTGATGATCGCGGCCGAGCGGGAGGCGGTGCTCCGTGCGCGCTCCGAGGGGCGGTACCAGGAGCCGGCGGTGGTGAGCGCTCTGGCGTTCCTCGACGTGGAGGAGGAGGCGCTGGCGGTCGGGCGGCAGTAGCGCCGGGAGGGCGGGGACCCCGGGCGGGATCCCCGCCCTCCCGGCGCTGAGGTGTCCGGGCTCAGCCCAGGGTGGAGCGGACCGAGGCGCGGGCCTCGTCGAGCGCGGCGCGCAGGGCGTCGACGCTCGCGGTCGTCACGGATCCCGAGGAGGCGGCGGTGCGCAGCTCCGCGCGCAGCTCGTCGCGGAACTCGGTGAGCAGCACCTCGGCGTCGCGCAGGGCGATCCGCGAGGCGGTGCGCGCGTCGGGCGAGGCCGGTGCGGCCTGCTCCGGCGCGGGCTGCTCGGAGGGGGTGCCGGACGTGTCCTGCGGGCGCGGCTCCTCGGCGGAGTGCTCCGGTCGGCGTCCGGGCTCCCGCGAGTCGCGCGCGGCGCTGGCCAGGTCGGCGCGGAGGCTCTTCATCGCCTCCGCGACGCCGAGGCGGACCTCGTCGGCGAGCCGGCGGACGGAGTCGGTGAGCTCCTCCTCGATGTCGCCCAGGTCGGTCGCGCGGTTCGCGAGCTCGGCGCGGCCGGCGTCGGTGATGGAGTAGACGGTCTTGCGGCCGTCGGCCTCCTTCGTGACGAGTCCCTCCTCCTCGAGCTTCGCGAGGCGCGGGTAGACCGTACCGGCGCTGGGCGCGTAGGTGCCGCCGAAGCGCTCGCTGAGCGCCTGGATCAGCTCGTAGCCGTGGCGCGGCGACTCGGCGAGGAGGTTGAGCAGGTAGAGGCGCAGGCGGCCGTGCGCGAAGACGGGGCTCACAGCGAGCTCCCGTCCATCGGGCGGCGGTCGTCGGCGGGGCCGGTGCCGGGAGAGCCCCAGCCCTCGCCCACCGAGGCGGAGGACGCGGCGACGGACCGGCGGACGACGACCACGTCTCCCGAGACGGAGTTGGCGGCGACGTCGACCCACTTCGAGTCGAGCGAGCCCGTGGTCGAGGTGAAGCCCCGGCCGAAGGTGCCCTTGACGACGGAGCCGTCGAGCTGGAGCGTGCCCGAGACGGTGTTGATGCGGTAGCGGGCGCCGAGGCCCTCGTCGACGCGGATCGTGAGGTCGCCGCTGACGGTGTTGGCCTGGATCCGGTCGGGGGTGCCCTCGGCGTCGACGAACACGCTGCCCGAGACGCCGTCGACGGTGAAGCGGGTGAGCTCGCCGGTCGCGGTGACGTCGCCGGAGACGGTGCGCGCGGTGACGCGGCCGGTGTGGCTGCGGACCGAGAGCTCGCCGTGGACGGTGTTCACCTCGATGTCGCCGTGCAGGCCGTCGACGACGATGTCGCCGCCGACCGTCGAGACGCGGGCGTCGCTGTGGAGGCCCGAGACCAGGCCGTCGGCCGAGACGGTGTCGAACTTCAGGTCGACGCCGCGGGGGACGAGGAGGCTGATGTCGGCGCGGTCGCCGCGGCGGCCGAGGCCCTTCACGACGTCGACGATGGTGTCCCAGCGGAGCTGGACGTGGTCGATCTCGAGGCGGTCGCCGTCCATCGAGACCTTGAGCGGGCGGCCGTCGACGCTGTGGACCTCCACGCGAGCGGTCGGCTCGTCGTGGGCGATGACGTCGATCTGGCCGCCGACGAGGGCGACCTTGACCGAGCGGACGACGTCGAGGTCGATGACCTTCGTCTCACCGGCCTGTACGAGCCATTTCTCGAGGGACATGAGCTCCTCCTCCTGCACCGCAGTGCCTTTCTTAAACGCGATACATCGCGAGTGGACGAGAGTCACGATATATCTCGATCGCTGCGGTCGGCAACGGGGCTCGGCCGGTTCCCAGCGTCGAGGGGCCGGGACCGGGGCGGGGCCGAGGCGGGATGAGGCCGGGGGCCGGAGCCGAGGCCGCCGTCGAGGGGGTGAGGCCGCGGCGGGCGCCGTGGTAGACCGGGCGCATGGACCCGATCGCGGCACTCGAGGAGATCGCAGCACTGCTCGAGCGGGAGCGGGCCTCCCGCTACCGGGCGAAGGCGTTCCGCCGCGCGGCCGCGGTGCTGGAGGGGATGGCGTCCGCCGAGCGGGACGACCTCGCCCTCGTGCGGCGGGCCTCCGGGATCGGCGACACGACGTTCACGGTGATCGAGCAGGCGCGGTCGGGCCGGGTGCCCGACTACCTCGCGGAGCTGCGCGGCTCGGCTCCTCCACCCGCGAGCGCGCTGCGGGGACGGCTGCGCGGCGATCTCCACAGCCACAGCGAGTGGTCCGACGGGGCGACGCCCGTCCTCGCGATGGCGGACGCGGCCCGCGCGCTCGGCCACGAATACCTGGCGCTCACCGACCACTCGCCGCGGCTCCGTGTCGCCCACGGTCTCAGCGCGGAGCGGCTGGAGGAGCAGCTCGCCCATCTCGCGGGCCTCGACACCGGGCCACTGCGCCTGCTCAGCGGGATCGAGGTGGACGTCCTCGAGGACGGCGCGCTCGACCAGACGGACGAGCTGCTGGAACGCCTCGACGTGGTCGTCGCGAGCGCCCACTCGAAGCTGCGGCTGCCCTCCCGCGAGATGACCGCCCGGCTGGTCGCGGCGGCCTCGGATCCGCGGACCGACGTCCTCGGCCACGTCACGGGGCGGCTGGTGTCGGGCGAGCGCGGCACCCGCCCGCCGTCGACCTTCGACGCCCGGGCCGTGTTCCGCGCGTGCGCCGACCACTCCACCGCGGTCGAGATCAACGCCCGCCCCGAGCGCGAGGACCCGCCGGACGAGCTGATCGCGGTCGCGCTCGAGGAGGGCTGCCTGTTCTCGATCGACAGCGACGCGCACGCTCCGGGCCAGCTGGGCCTGCTCGACTACGGGGCCGAGCGGGCGGAGCGGCTCGGCGTCCCGGAGGAGCGGATCGTGACCACCTGGCCGGTCGAGCGGCTCCTGGAGTGGACCCGCGGCTGAGGATCCTCGCGCGTTGCGCAGACGAACTGCGGCCATCACCCCCTTGACAGGAGGCCGTACCGCGGGAGGAGATCCGACGCAAGTGGCGAAATCCCAGCCGCCCAGGCGGCATGCTCGGTACCGGTCCGCTCCTCCTGGGCCGCTCCAGCGGTCGGGAGTCGCGCTCCGTCGCACTCTCCACTCCGACAGACCAGGTGAACCATGGCCACGCAGACCGCTCTCGACGCCGTGCGCGCCGCTCCCACTCTGCTCGAGGCCGTCCGGATGGCGGATGAGCTGACGGTCGCCGCGGTGAGCGACGGCGGCGGCCGCGCGGTGCGCCTGCTCACCCGCGCAGCTCTGGACCCCTCGGACCAGCTCACCGCGATCGCGGCCGTGCACTCGCTCGCGCAGGTCTTCGACGAGGAGGCCGACCTCGCGCTGCTGATGCTGCTCGAGGACGAGCGCCCGTACCTCCGCGAGCACGCCGCCTGGGCCTTCGGCGGGCGCCTGCCCCGCCCCGCTGCGCTCGGACCGCTGCTGCGCCTGGTCCGCGACGGCGGCTTCTCCGGCATGCTCGCGCAGCGCACCGTCCTGCTCTGGGCCTCTTCGACCCCCGACCTCGTCGCCGTCGCGCTCGAGGGCGCGCTGCTCGGCGAGCGCGAAGCGGCGGCCCGGGCACGGCTCGTCGAGACCCTGGGCCTCGTGCCCGGCACGATCGCCGAGCGCACCCTCCTGCACGTGGCCGCCGATCGCGCGGAGGGGCTGGAGGCGCGGGCCGCCGCGACGGACGCGCTCGGCGAGCGCGGCTCCGACGACGCCGAGCTCCTGCTCACCGGCCTGGCCGAGGAGGCGGCGCCGATCGGGCCCCTCGCCCGGCTCGCCCTCGGCGACCTCGCCCCCGCACCGGCCGTGGAGGCCGGGCCGACGGTCGCGCAGCTCTTCGTCCACGCCGACATCGACGGCACCCTGACGCGGGTGGGCGCGGGCGACAACGGCGGCATCGCGACCCTGCTGGTGCGCCTGGGCGACTCGCTCGTCGAGCAGGAGGGCATCGACCGGGTGCTCACGCTCTCGCGCGGGACCCCGGCCGAGGCCGAGCGCGCGCTCGGCGAGCTGCCCGACTCCGGCCACGGCTTCGCTCCGGTCCCGTTCGTGGGGCCGCCCGTGGCCATGCCTCAGGCGTGGAGCCGTCGCATCGCCGCCGAGCGCGGCATCCGCCGGATCCTGCGCGCGGCCGGCCGGGTCGACGTGCTGCACCTGCGGATGGCGGACGTCGGATCCCTCGCAGCGGCCGCGGTCGCCCGGGAGCTCGAGATCCCCGTCGTGTTCACCCTCGCTCCGGACCCGCACGCCCTGATCGCGGGCCTGGACGCCTCCGGCGCCCTCACCCGCGCGGACTTCGGCGAGCGCGACGCCGCCGAGCACTTCTGGTTCCGCGTGCGCCTGGTGCAGCGCCTGGCCGCCGACGCCGCGCACACCGTCCTCTTCCCGCGGGAGGAGCTGGCCGCGACCATCCGCGAGCTGATCGGCGTCGACATCACCGCGCACCCGGAGCGGCACACGATCGTCCCGGAGGGGATCGACGTCGGCCTGGTCGAGCGCGGCGAGGCGGCCGCACGGGCCTCCGCCGCCGGTGAGCCGGTCGCGCTGGACGAGGGCGGGGACCTGGCCTCGCTCGACCTCCTGCTGGAGGAGCTGCCCGAGCACCGCCGCGGCCTCCCGCTGCTGCTCAGCGTGGGCCGCCTGCACCGGGTGAAGGGGATGGCGGCGCTCGCCGAGGCCTGGGCGTCCGACCCCTCGCTCCGGGAGCGCGCCAACCTGCTCCTGGTCGGCGGCGACCTCGCCGACCCGAGTCCCGACGAGCGCGAGCAGCTCGACCGCATCCGCGCCGTCGCGTCCGACGGGCTGCTCCTGGCCGGCCACCGCCCGAACGGGACCGTGGCCCGCTGGCTCGGCGCGATCCGGCACGGCCGACCGGGGCTCTCTGCTCCGGGAGGCGCCTACGTCTGCGCGAGCGTCAAGGAGGAGTTCGGCATCGCCCTCCTCGAGGCGCTCTCCGCAGGACTGGTCGTCGTCGCTCCGGCGACAGGCGGGCCCGCGACCTACGTCGAGGAGGGGGAGACCGGCTTCCTGGTCGACACCGCCGACCCCGCGGCGCTCGCCGCCGGCGCCGCCGCCGCACTGGATCTCGCAGGAGGGCCTCTCGGCGAGCACGCCGCGGCCCGCGGGCGTGCGATGGTCGCCGAGCGCTACACGGTGCAGGCCATGGCTCATGCCCTCTCGGGCGTCTACGCGCACGCGACCGCGGACCAGGAGCGTCCTCTCCGCTCGCCGCTCGTGCTGGGGGCCTCGTGACCCTGCTGATCATCAGCCCCGACTACGCGTCGCACCTGCTGCCGCTGGCGACCCTCGGCACGGCGTGGCAGGAGGCGGGCGAGCGCGTCGTCGTGGCCACCGGCGACGCGACGCGCTCCATCGTCGACGGCTTCGGATTCGAGCACATCGCGCTCCGGCTGGGGCGCGGCTCCAACCCGGGCACGATCCGCGCGGAGGAGCAGGCGCCCGACGAGGGCGCGTCCCTCCGCGGCTTCTTCGACGCCACCCGGCGCGGGATGGTCCCGACCCTCGCCTACCAGGCGCGGGAGCGGCTCACCGACCTGCTCTGGGATCCGGCCGGCGTCGCCGCGCGCCTGCGCGTGATCCTCGACGAGGTGCAGCCCGACGCGATCGTGGTCGACCACCTCGCCTTCACCGCGCGCGTGGCGCTGAAGGCACTCCGCGTGCCCTACGGCGACGTCGTGCTCGGCCACCCCAGCGCGCTCACGGTGCCCGGCGAGGTCTACGGCTTCCCCCCGGTCTGGCCGGACGCCTTCGCTCCGGAGCCGGACGACCTCGATGCGCTCCGCGCCCTCTGCGAGCGTGTGCGCGACTCCTTCACCGCGGAGTGGAACGCCGCCCTCACCACCCTCGACCCCGGGGCGGCGCCCAGCGCCGACGCCTTCGCCGAGAGCGGCGACGTCCTGCTGCTCAACTACCCGGGCGAGCTCCACGACTCGGCCCGCACCGCTCAGCTGCCGCCGCACGCGTTCCTCGGCTCCGCCGTCCGCGAGGAGCCCGATGACGGGGAGGTCGAGGAGTGGCTCGCCGCGTCCGAGGATCCGGTCGTCTACGTGAGCTTCGGCAGCTTCCTCTCGGTGCGCGACGACGTGCTCGCCCGGGTCGTCGAGGCCCTGGCCGGTATCGAGGTCGGGGGCAGGCCCGTCCGCGTGGCTCTCGCCTCCGGCGCGACCGAGCGCTCGGCCCTGGGCGAGGTCCCCGAGGGCTGGCTGGTCCGCGGCTTCCTGCCGCAGGTCGCGCTCCTGCGCCGGGCCGCGCTCGCGGTCAGCCACGGCGGCAACAACAGCGTCACGGAGGCGATGACCGCGGGCGTGCCGCTCGTCGTCCTGCCGTTCTCGACGGACCAGTTCGCGGGGGCGGCCGCGCTCGAGGACGCCGGGTTCGCCGCCGTGCTCGACCCCAATGCGGCCTCCGGGGGAGAGCTCGCGGAGGCTGCGCGGCGGATGCTCGCACTCGACGCTCCCGCCCGGGAACGGCTGACGGCGCTCGCCGAGGCCCTCGCCCGCGAGACGGGACCGCAGCGGGCCCTCTCCGCCCTGAGCGGAGCGACCGTCCAGCGCTAGCCTGGGCCGATGGTCGAGCCGACACCCCGGGACGCGCCCCTGCGCGCCGAGCGGGACGCCGCGCGGGCGGACCCGATGCTGAGTGCTCTCGGACCGTTCGGGCGCTTCGAGGGGATCGTCCCTCCGCTGTTCGAGGCGGTTGTGCGGATCCTGCACCCCTCCGACGACCCGCCCCGGCGGTGGCGCGAGGTCGCCGAGCGGGAGGGGACGCTCCTGCATCCGCTCGCGCAGTGGGACTCGCTCACCGGCGAGCATCCCGACGAGTACGCGGAGCCCCGCCTCGGAGTGCTCCCGCTCGACGAGCTCGCGGCCGTCGCCGCCGTGCTCGCGGAGCACACGAGCGCTCCCGAGGACTGCCTGGCCGTGTTCTGGGAGGGGTTCGGCGTGCTGAGCGGCGGGTCGCGAGTCCTGATCTCCCGCTCGGACGCCTCGGACGAGCTGCCCGAGTGGATGAGCGACACCCGGCCGACCGGCTGGGAGCACCCCGAGACCGCCGCCGCGGCGACGGTAGAGCTGCCGGGGCGGGAGGGGCCTCTGCTCTCGCTCGACGTCAGGGTGCTCGAGGACACCGCGTGGGCGCGCTCGGCGGGCTTCGCCGACGCCTCCGGGCTCGTCGTGCAGACTCCGCTCGCGCTCTGGCCGGAGGACCGGGCCTGGTACCTCGCGAGCGAGGTCGACTTCGACTCGACGCTGATCGGCGGCTCGCGCGCCCTCGTCGACGACCTGCTGCGGCTCTCCGCCGCGGGGCGGATCGAGGCGCTCCTCCTGCCGGATCAGGTGGACCTCACGAGCACCGGTGACCGGCTCAACCCGAGGCGGCGGTGACGGAGTGAGCGACGAGGACGACGAGCGCTGGCTCGTGGTGAAGGGCCGCCGATGGCGGCGCACCGACCCCTCTCTGCCGGAGGACGTGGTCGCCGGCCTCACCTCGCACCTCGGGCGCGGGCGCTCGGGAGTGCGCTCGGCCAGGATGCACGAGGACGCGGAGGCGGAGGCGCTGGCGCGCAGGAGGGTCGGGCTCGCCAAGCACGGGCTGGGCGAGCGCGGACCGGCATGGTGGGACGAGCCCGAGGCCGATCGGCTCGAGCGCGCCCGCGAGGCGCTGCGGGCGCTCGAGGAGCTCGACGCTCCGGAGGACTGACTCGGCTTCTGCATCCCCCGAGCGTGCTCGTCGGGCGAGGCGGGCGGGGAGTGCCCGAGCGGATCCGGGGAGAGCGCGCGGAACCGCGGCCTGTGGAGGAGGACCGCTTCCGCCGAGGCCGCCCGCCGAGGCCGCGAGCCGAGCCCGCCCGCCCCTAGCGGAACCTCACCACGAAGCCGTCCTCCGGCCCGGTCGGGAAGCTCTGCAGGCTCACGCGCAGATCCTGCCCGTCCTCGACGTCGTACGGGTGCCCCGCGGCCAGGAGCTCCAGCGCCGCGGACAGCAGGTCGACGGTCGCCGGCTCGCCCGGGCACCGGTGGTCGCCTCCGTAGTGCCCGCCGCCCTGGGCGATGAAGCCGTTGCGGTCGACCGGTGACCGGAACCGCTCCGGATCGAAGCGGCCCGGCGCCTCCCAGTGCGAGCCGTGGTCCGTCGCGTAGAGGTCGAGCAGCATCCACTGCCCTGCGGGAAGCGTCTCGCCGCGGAAGTCCAGCTCCCGGCGGGCCCTTCCTCCGACCATCGGGAAGAACGGGTAGAAGCGCCGCACCTCGTTCGCGAACGCGACGCGCTCCTCCTGGTCGGCGAGCCGCTCCCGCCACTCCGGATGCCGGTGCAGCGCGAGCGCCGCCAGCACCACGAAGCGCCCCACCGCGACCGTGGGCCGCAGCAGGTTGATCAGCTCCACCGCGGCGACCTCGACGGGGAGGAGGCCGCCGTCCTCCTTCTCGTGCGCGATCCGGTGCAGGGGAGTCGGGGAGGGTCCGGCCGTCCGGTTCGCCTCGATCAGGCCGCGCGCCCACCGCTCGGTCGAGCGGCGGCGGAGTCGCGCGGCCCAGTTGGGCGGGCCGAAGCGCCCGGCGTTGTCGATCATCGCCCGGAGCTCGTCCGTGCGCCGCAGCACCTCCTCCTCGTCGGCCTCGATGCCGGCCCACGACAGGACCGCGCGGCCCAGGACCTCCGCGGCGACGTCCTGGAGGCGGACCCGCTCGCCCGTCAGCCGGGCGGCGGACGCCTGCCACTCCCGCGCGAAGGCCGAGACCAGCCTCGACCGCTGCTCGGGCGTCTCCACCAGATCCAGGAACATGCGCTTCCGCCGCCGGTGCGGCTCGTCCTCGAGGGTCTGCACGCTGCCCTCGTCCTGCAGGAGGTGCAGCACCGAGCCGGGCAGCGCGCCCTCGCGGTCGAAGCGCCCGCCCTCGTAGAAGAAGCGCGCCGCCTCGATGCCGCGCGCCATGATCACGGGCCGTCCGAGGATCCGGGTGCGGAACGCGTCCGCGCCCACGTCGTCGAAGCGCCGCGTCCCGAAGAGGTAGCCGTCGGCGAGGACGGCCGCGCTGCTGTCGACCGCGGGGAGGACGGGGATCGAGGCGGCGATCAGCCGGCCGATCCCTCGGTGTCGTCGCCCTCGGCCTGCGAGGGCTTGTCGACGCCCGCGTCGTCGACGTGGTCGTGGTTCTGCGGGTTCTCCTGCGGCTGCTCGGTCCGGTCGGTCATGGTGCTCCTCTCGCGTCGGCGCGGTGCGCGCCTCGCGGCCACGGTAGGAAGAGCGCGGCGGACCCGGGTACCCCGTTGACTCGCGGGGGAGGGGCGGGCAGACTCCGCCGCCCTCAGCGCCTCCGCAGGAGGATCGGCGCGGTCGCCCAGACCACCGCGAGCAGCAGCAGCACGCCTCCGCCCGCCCAGAGGCCCGCCGGCCCGCCCAGCACGACGTCGAACACGAAGCCCACGACTCCGACGAACAGCAGCGATCCCGCCGCGAGGCACACCGTGACCACCCGGTTGCCGAACCGCACCAGCTCGGCCTTCCTCCGCCGCTGGAACAGCAGCCGGTGGGCGATGACGGGCGCCAGCGCCAGGATCGTGACGCACGCGGCGAGCAGGACGAGCACGAGGTAGAGCGCCACGTCGGGCGGCGCGAGGTCGGCGAAGCGCTGCTGGAAGCACAGCGTCAGCAGGAAGCCGCCCAGGATCTGCGTGCCGGTCTGCACGACCCGCAGCTCCTGCAGGATCTCGTTCCAGTTGCGGTCGGATCGCTCCTCCACCGTCTCGTCGCGACCGGAGTCGGGGGCGGAGGGGTCGACGGGTCGGTCGCTCATGGGACGAGGGTAGAGCTCAGGCGAGCAGGGACTCCGCCAGCGAGATCGCCCCGCGCACCCCGGACTCGTCGCCGAGGGCCGGGCGCACGATGCGGATCCGCCCGCCGCCCGTCCCCGTCGCTCCGGGCGCGCCCATCAGCCGCTCGACCTCGGCCTCGACCGCGGGGACGAGCCCGGGCGTCTTCGACACGCCTCCGCCGAGGACCGCGAGCCGCACGCCCGTGACGTAGGCGAGCGTCGTGACGAGCTGCGCGAGGTAGTAGGAGCTGAAGCGGAGGTTCGCGGCCGCCTCCTCGGGGCCGAGGCGGGAGCCGTCGACGCCCCAGCGCGCCGAGATCGCGGGACCGGCGACCAGGCCCTCGAGGCAGTCGCCGTGGAAGGGGCAGGTGCCGGCGAAGCCGTCCTCGGGGTGGCGGCGGGGCAGCAGGTGCGCGACCTCGGGCCAGCCGCTGCCGGCGAGGAGCCGTCCGCCCGCGATCACGCCGCCCCCGACTCCGGTGCCGACCGTCAGATAGACGAAGTCGTCGACTCCGGCTCCGGCGCCGCAGCGGGCCTCGCCCAGGGCGGCTCCGTTGACGTCGGTGACCAGCGCGAGCCGGGCGCCCGGTGCGGCCGCGCCGATCGGGCCGAGGACGTCGGTGCCCTCCCAGCCGAGCTTCGGCGTGGAGGTGAGGTGCCCGTAGGTCGGGGAGCCGGGGTCGATGTCGAGCGGGCCGAAGGAGGCGACGCCGACCGCGGCGACGGTGCCGTCGACTCCGTGGCCGCTGACGAAGCCGGCCAGATCGGCGAGAGTCTCGGCGGGCCCGCGGGTCGGCAGGGTCGTCGTCGCGAGGATCTGCTCGGGATCAGCGGCGTCGGCGACCGCCGCGACGACCTTCGTGCCCCCGGTCTCGATGCCGACGAGGAGGGGACGGTCGGCGGTGGCGCTCATGGATCTCCAGGGCTGGTGCGGTGCGTCTCGGGTCTCAGCAGGCGGACAGCGAGCGCACCTGCGCCGACAGGGTCAGGGGGCTGCCGAGGAGCAGCACCTGATCGAGGTCGTGGCCCTGCATCTTCACACGGGTGCTGCGCGGCAGGCAGGTCGGCTCGCTGAGGTAGAGCGGGGCGCCCTGCTTCGCGGCGACCGGGCCCACGGCCAGCGCGTCGGCGAAGCCGGTGGCGGTGGCGAGGTAGACGGTGTCGCCCAGCTCGGACGGCGGGAAGACGTCGTTGAGGCGTCGGCTGGTGTCGTGGCGGTCCGTCCCGGCGATGCGCGACACGGTGCCGGCGATCTTCGCGGCGCGCAGGTCTGCCTCGACGGCGGTCGAGATCGACGGCGCACCGCCGAGCAGCTGCACGGAGGAGGGGTCGAGTCCGGCGAGGGTGTCACGGGTCGGCTGGTCGAGGCGCGAGCGGGCGCCGTCGACGAGGAGGACGGGCTCGGCGCGGCGGCCGGCGATCGGCGCGACCGAGAGGGCGTCCGGGAAGTTGGTGCCGGTCGCGACGAAGACGTTCTCGTAGCTGCCGTCCGGGAAGGCGTCCTCGACGATCCGGCGCGAGGTGTCGTAGCGGTCGACGCCCTCGATGCGCTCGGTCGGGATCCCGAGGGCCCTCACCTGCTGGAGCACCGACTCGCTCACGGAGAGGGCGCTGCCGACCACGACGATCCGCTGCGGGGCGAGGCGGCGCAGCTCGGTCGCCACCACGGCGGGCAGGACGCTCGGGTCGGTGAGCAGGAGGGCGCCGCCCTGCTTCGCGGCGGCGGGGCCGGCGCTCAGCGCGTCCGGCCAGTTCGCTCCGCTGGCGAGGTAGACGACGGGGGCGCCGTCGGCGAATCCGGAGGCGGTCACCGCGACGGCGGTCGCGTACCGGTCGGTCCCGGCGAGGCGGGCGACGTCGGAGGAGTAGGCCGACGGGAAGAAGTCGATGCCGCTGCGGCCGCCCGGCGGCACGGTGACGACCGCGCGCTCGTCGAGGCGGGCCAGGCGCGAGAAGTACTGGTCGTCGTAGGCGGGGTACCCCGGCTCCACGAGGCGCAGGAGGTAGTCGCCGGCGGGCAGGGCGAGGTCGCCCGTGTCCCACGCGCGGGCGGCGCCGGGGGCTCCGGTGACGGGGACGGTGTCGAGCAGCGAGTACGTCCCTCCGTCGACCCACCAGGCCTGCACGTCGAAGGAGGGGGAGGAGACGCCGGGGACCGCGTCGGCGGTGATCGATCCGGACAGCTCGGCGGTGCGCAGGAGGGAGATGGCGACGGACTCGTCGGTCCCCCGGGTCGTCCTCGCGGCCTCGGCGACCGGGGTGTCGCCGAACCAGGTCGGGTACCAGTCGTCGCTGCCGATCAGGTTCGCGCGGACGGTGAGGGGCTCGCCGCCGGGAACGGGGAGGGAGAAGTCCGCGCCCGTGTTCGCCTGGGCGACCACGTCCCCCTCGGCGTCCTCGACCTGGACGTAGAAGTACGGGTTCTCGGGGGCGGGGTGCTCCTCATCGGCGTCGCGGAGCGCGATGGTGCCGGAGAGGACGACCTCGGCGGCCGCCTCCTGCGCGGCGCTCGCGCCCGGGAGATCGGGGGCGGCGACGGCCGGACCGGCGGCGAGGCCGGCCAGCAGGAGAGCGGAGACGCCGATCGCGGCGAGGGGGCGTGCGGGCACGGCGGGCCTTTCGGCAGGATCCGCGGGAGGCCGCGGCGGACACGGTGTCTGAATGCTAGCCGCCGCCCGCCTCCGGGCGAGGGCGGGTGTCGGCGGGATGGGCCCCCGTCCGGGGGACGATGGTGGTGGATTCCCGGGGCCGCCGGAGGAGTCCGCGCGAGCAGGCTCCCCCGGCGGCCCGGGTCGGATCCCCTACTTGACGACCGCTGCGGTGGCGGCGGAGGTGCGCGTCGCCGTCGTGTAGTCGGCCTTCTTGCCGGTGACGGTCACCGTGATCTTCTTCCCCACCGTGGCGCTGGTCGGCTTGTAGGTGGCGGAGGTCGCCCCGGAGATCGCGGTGCCGTTCGCCTTCCACTGGTATGTGAGGGCCACCGGCGAGGGACCCCACGTGCCCGGCTTGGCGGTCAGGGTGGAGCCGACCTTCGCGGTGCCGGTGATCGCCGGGGTCGCGGCGGAGAGGGTTCCCGCCACCACGGCGCTCGTCTTCGCGGAGGTCTTCGTCACGGCGGTGAATCCGGACTTCGACCCCGTGACCGTCACGGTGATCGTCTTCCCGAGAGTGGCGCCGGTCGGCGTGTACGTCGCGGACGTCGCCCCGCTCAGAGCGGTGCCGTTCGCCTTCCACTGGTAGGCGAGGGCGACGGGGGAGGGGCCCCAGGTGCCGGGCTTCGCGGTGAGGGTCGAGCCGACCTTCACCGTGCCGCTGATGGTCGGCGTCGCGGCGGTGATCGCGCCGCCGGTCACGGCAGCGGTCCCGGAGGAGACCCGCGTGGTCGAGACGTAGCCCGACTTCGAGCCCGTGACGGCGACGGTGATCACCCTGCCCGCGTCGCCCGCGACCGGACGGTATGTGGTGCCGGTCGCCCCGCTGATCGCGGTGCCGTTCGCGCGCCACTGGTAGGCGAGGGCGACGGGGGAGGGACCCCAGGTGCCGGCGCTCGCCGTGAGCGTCGAGCCGACCGCGGCGGTGCCGGTGACGGTCGGAGTCGCGGCGGTGAGGGCGGTGCCGCCGATGCGCACGACGGTCGAGATGGCCTCGCTCTCGCCTCCGGCGTTGATCGCGCTGACGCTCATCGTGTAGGCCGCGCCCGCAGCGAGATGCGTGAACGTGAAGGAACGGGCTGTGGCGGCAACGGTCGTCGACCACGGTCCGGCTCCCGCGTTGTCCACGCCGTTGCGCGAGACGCGGTAGCCGGTGACGCCCGGGTTGCCGGGCCAGGTTGGAGGTGTCCACGAGATGGTCGCGGATCGCTCGCTGTCGTTTGTTGAGCCGGTGACGCGGGTGGGGGCGGACGGAGCTACATACGGGTCGGCGGTCTGGACGAAGGTCGTCGGGGAACTGCTGCCGAGCGCGTTGATGGCCTGGACGGTGAAGGAGTAGGACGTATTGGGCCGGAGGTTCGTGAAGGTCTGCGAGCGGCGGTCGGCCGAGACGACGGTCGACCAGGGGCCGCTGCCGGCCGCGTCGGTGCCGTTGCGGCTGACTCTGTAGCCCGTGATGGGGCTGCCGCCGTCGTAGTACGGTGCGTTCCACTCGATCGTGATGGACGTTCCAGTGGAGTAGGCGTCACGTCCGCTGGGCGAGTTCGGTGCGGAGATCTCGGCTCCGAATGTGGCGCAGGACGCGGGGGAGTCGGAGTATGTGCCGTACTCCGACTCGTAGCTCCTCTCACTCACTGACGAGGCCCAGACGCAGAAGACATAGCGATGGATGGGCAGGTACGGGAAGTTAAACGCTGTGTCCGTCGATGCGAGGTGCCCGTCGAAGCGGTCTTCGTCAGAGGGGTCGTCTGACGACTCCAGATCGTCGATCGTGTAGTGGTATCCGTCGAAGTTGCAGGTTTCGCCGCGAGCAGACGGCCGCTCCCACCGGGCGGTAGCGAGGTAGGCGGACGGGTCCGCCGCGACCCGCAGATCCCCTGGGGCCGGGACGTCCCAGAAGTGGAGGAACGAGGTCTCGCTCGGCGCGCTCTGAGTGGACGATGCAGCAAGCGCAACGCCGTCGGAGCCGCCGATGAAAGGGGCCCGGAGATCAGAGACGCTGGATACCTGGAAGAGGTACTCGTCCTGACCCCGAGGAATGTCGATCGTGGTGGACGCGGTCTTCCCCGTCTCAACGAGTCTCACTGAATAGTAATTCCCGTAGTTCTCCTGGTCGTAGTAGTTCGTGTAGCGGCCGTACACGTGGATCCGATATCCGGCCGTCGCTGACGCGGACGGCGTCCAGGAGACGGTGACCGCATCGGTGCAGTCGTTGTCGGTCACGGTCACGTTCGTCGGCGCAGTCGGCGAGCCCGCGGCCTGGGCCGGGGTCGCGACGAAGAGGGAGAGGAGCAGGGCGAGGAAAAGGGAGACGCTGAGGGTCTTCGTTCGCATGGAGGAGAGCATCCGGATTCGTCGGAGCGAGAAGGCCGACGACTGTCGGGCCGGAGGGATCGTCCCATGCCGCTTATCGCTGCACTAAGTCCCCCATTCAGGGCGGAATTCGACGGATTCGACAGATGTCATCAGCGCGATGACAGGCGAGAGGGAGAAGGCCTTCTCCCCGAGAGGCGCAACGACCTCCCTTCGAAGGCCCCTGCCTGAGGGCGAGAGAAAGGAGCCGCGACGGCATCACAGCACCCCGCGCGAGAGCCGCGGCGGTTTCCCGCGCCGGACCCGCCTTTCACGCGCGTTCCGTGCGCTCCACGGCGAGAACCGCACGATCGGCGCGTGCAAGACTGGGCGCGAGCGTGCTCCATCCCGCTGCGTCATGCGCGGGGCACGGAGCCACTGGACCCGGTCCGCTCATCCGCATCCTTTCGCAGGAGGACTCGAATGACCGATACCGCCGTGCTCGCCGAGGCACCCGCCCGAACCGCCGTCGCGAAGACGATCCTGATGTGCCGTCCCGAGCACTTCACCGTCGTCTACCGCATCAATCCGTGGATGGACCCGCAGGTCCCCACCGACACCTCCCTCGCCGTCCGGCAGTGGCAGACCCTCTACGACACCTACGCCGACCTCGGCTTCACGATCGAGCTGATCGAGCCCGAGGCCGGACTGCCGGATATGGTCTACGCGGCCAACGGCGGATTCGTGATCGACGGCATCGCCTACGGTGCCTCCTTCACCTACCCCGAGCGCCAGCCCGAGGGCCCGGCGTACATGGACTGGTTCCGCTCGGCCGGCCTCGACGTCCGCGTCCCCGAGGAGGTCAACGAGGGCGAGGGCGACTTCCTCCTCGTCGGCGAGCGGATCCTCGCCGGCACGGGCTTCCGCTCCGCCTCCGACTCGCACGCCGAGGTCGCCCGCGTCTTCGGCCGCGAGGTCGTCACGCTCGAGCTCGTGAACCCGTCGTTCTACCACCTCGACACCGCGATCGCCGTGCTCGACGACACGAACATCGCCTACCTTCCGAGCGCGTTCAGCGAGGAGGGCAACCGCACCCTCCGCGAGCTCTACCCCGACGCGATCCTCGTCTCGGAGGAGGACGCGTCCGTGCTCGGGCTCAACTCCTTCTCCGACGGCCTCAACGTCGTCATCGCCTCCCGCGCGACGGGCTTCGAGCGCCAGCTGCGCGAGCGCGGCTACAACCCGATCGGCGTCGACCTGTCCGAGCTGCTGCTCGGCGGCGGCGGCGTGAAGTGCTGCACGCTCGAGCTGCGCCGCTGACCCACTCCCCGTGGTCGGCGACGCGCAGCGCCGACCCACCCTCCACTGTCCACGATCCGTCGCACTCGACGCCGAGTGCGACGACTCCTGGAGAGTCGATCGTCCCCTCAGGAGGAACGACATGAGCATCACCGACACCGACACCGCCCGCTCCGCCGCCCTCATCGCCGCGGAGGAGGAGCACGCCGCCCACAACTACCACCCGCTGCCCGTCGTCGCGGCCACCGGCGACGGCGCCTGGATCACCGACGTCGAGGGCGTCCGCTACCTCGACTGCCTCGCCGCCTACTCCGCCGTGAACTTCGGCCACTCGCACCCGGTGCTGCTGGAGGCGGCCCGCGAGCAGCTCGGACGCGTCACCCTCACCAGCCGCGCGTTCCACAACGACCGCCTCGGCCCGTTCGTCACGGCGCTCGCCGCGCTCGCCGGCAAGGACATGGTCCTGCCGATGAACACGGGCGCGGAGGCGGTCGAGTCGGGCATCAAGGTCGCCCGCGCCTGGGGCTACCGGGTCAAGGGCGTCGCTCCGGGCCGGGCGAACATCGTCGTCGCGGCGGGCAACTTCCACGGCCGCACGACCACGATCATCTCGTTCAGCGACGACGCGGAGGCGCGCGACGGCTTCGCTCCGTTCACGCCCGGATTCCGCACGGTCCCGTTCGGGGACGCGGAAGCCCTCGAGGCCGCGATCGACGACGACACCGTGGCGGTGCTGATCGAGCCGATCCAGGGCGAGGCGGGCATCGTCGTGCCGCCGGCCGACTATCTCCCGGCCGTCCGCGAGATCACCGCGCGCCGCAACGTCCTCTTCATCGCCGACGAGATCCAGTCCGGCCTCGGCCGCACCGGCGCCACCTTCGCCTGCGACCTGGTCGGAGTCGTCCCCGACGTCTACCTGCTCGGCAAGGCGCTCGGCGGCGGCATCGTCCCCGTCTCGGCCGTGGTCGCGGACGCCGACGTGCTCGGCGTCCTGCAGCCGGGCCAGCACGGCTCCACCTTCGGCGGCAACCCGCTCGCCGCCGCCGTCGGCCTCGCAGTCGTCGAGATGCTAGAGACCGGCGAGTACCAGGCCCTCGCCCGCGAGCGCGGCGCCCAGCTGCACGCCCGCCTCGAGGCGCTCATCGGCCGGGGAGTGGTCGCCGTCCGCGGCGCGGGACTCTGGGCGGGAATCGACATCGACCCGGGGCTCGCCTCGGGCCGCGCCGTCTGCGAGGCCCTGATGGCCCGCGGAGTGCTGGCCAAGGACACGCACGGCTCGACGATCCGCCTGGCGCCGCCGCTCGTGGTCACCGCTGCCGAGATCGACTTCGCCGTCGACGAGCTGGAGGCCGTGCTCGAGTCGCTGCGCTGAGGCGCACCGTCCTCCCTCCGCGAGGTGCCGCTCCGGTCCGCGACACGCCGTGTCCGGCGTGCCCGAACGGCATCCCGCGGGAGGGGGAGGGGCGTGTTGAGACGGGACGTCTCGATGTCGCGGCAGGCCGTCGCCGCTCTGCGATACTCGCGCGATGAGCACACCTCTCCCGCCGGAGAACACCCCGCCCTCGTCCCCCGACCAACCCGCCGCAGGCCCCGCCTACGGCACGGCGACCCTCCCTCCCCGCCCC
>NZ_PSVN01000020.1:0-52124 GCF_002932235.1 Rathayibacter sp. AY1E3 | reverse complement strand
GCCCGCCGTTCGGGCAGCGCGTCTCGCGACTGCGCTGGCCCCCCGCACGCCCCCAGCCTCACGCGAAACGTCCCGCCACCTCCGCCAGGCACTCCCGGAACACCCGCACGGCCGGCGACGCCAGCTGCGCCTCGCGCTGGGCGGTGAAGATCGTCCGGCGGGGCGTGCCGGGCAGCTCGAGGAGGCGGCAGTCCGGGGCCTCGCCCGCCCAGACCAGGTCGGGCATCAGGGCGACGGCGTGGCCGGAGGCGGCGAGGCGGATCTGCGCCTGCAGGTCGGCGGTCTCGAAGCGGACGTCCGGCTCGAACCCCGCGACCCGGCAGGTCTGCTCGGCGAAGTGGCGGCTCGCGGTACCGCGCGGCTCCATCACCCAGGCGGAGTCGCGGGCCGAGGCGAGGTCGACGACGGCGGAGTCGCGGCTCACGGCGAGGCGGATCGCGTCGGTCGTCAGGTCGCTGCGCACCAGTCCGGGCAGCCAGGAGGTCGAGTGGCCGGGGTACTGCTCGGCGACGACGAGGTCGAACTCCCGCGCCCACGACGTCTCGTGCAGCGCACCCTCGGGCTCGCGCTGCACCATCTCGACGCGCACCTCGGGGAAGCGGTCAGCGACGGCCCGGAGCGCGCCCGGCATGAGCGCGAGCGCGGCCGACTGGAACACCGCGACGCGCACCCGGCCGGTCACCGACTCCCCCGAGGCCGCGAGCGCCGCCTCCGCCCGCTCGAGCAGGGCCATCACCTCGCCGGCCGCTTCGACCAGGATCTCGGCCTGGGGCGTCAGCTGCACGCGCCGGCCCGCCTTCCGCAGCAGCTCGACGCCGGCCTCGCGCTCGAGCACGGCGAGCTGCTGCGAGACGGCGGAGGGACTGTAGGCGAGGGCCTCGGCCGCGGCGGCGAGAGTGCCGCGGATGGCCACCTCGCGGAGCAGGACCAGGCGGCGGACATCGAGCACGGCGTCTCTCCGATCGTTCAGCTGAGCTGACCGGTACCGGTAAGGAACGGTCGCTTCTGCTCAACGGTAGTCGGTCGAATACTGAAGACACCGCCTCTCAGAGCAGAAGGACCGCACCATGACGGATCTCGCCAGCCCCGCTCTCGCCACCGGCCCCGCCGCCGACGGCCCGTCCGCCGATTCGATCGATCCCCGCCTGGTCGACGAGAGCGTCGCGCTGGTGCGGCGCTGGCTGCGCGAGGCGTCCGCGATCCCGATCGACGCCTCCGGGGCGCAGCTGGCGGGCGTGCTGAAGGACCCGGCCGGCCTGGACTTCACGGTCGGCTTCGTCGACGGCGTCGTCCGCCCCGAGGACACCCGCGTCGCGGCGGCGGCGCTGAAGGCGATCGCGGGCGGCGTGCCGTCCTTCCTCCCTGCTCCGATGCGCGGCGCGGTCGCCCTCGGCGGCGTCATGGCGCCGCTCCTCCCGGACGTCGTGGTGCCGATCGCGCGCCGGGTGCTGCGACGGATGGTCGGCCACCTGATCATCGACGCGACCGACTCGCGCCTGGGCCCGGCCATCGCCGCGATCCGCCGCGACGGCGTCCGGCTCAACATGAACCTGCTCGGCGAGGCCGTCCTCGGCCGCGAGGAGGCCCACCGCCGCCTGGAGGGGACGCACCGGCTCCTCGCCCGCGACGACGTCGACTACGTCTCGATCAAGGTCTCCTCGAGCACCGCCCCGCACAACCCGTGGGCCTTCGACGCCGCGGTCGACGACATCGTCGAGGAGCTGGCGCCGCTGTTCGCCCGGGCCGCCGCCTCCTCGCCGCAGAAGTTCATCAACCTCGACATGGAGGAGTACAAGGACCTCGACCTCACCATCGCGGTCTTCACCCGCATCCTCGACCGGCCGGAGTTCCTCGGCCTCGAGGCCGGCATCGTGCTGCAGGCCTACCTGCCCGACGCGCTCTCGGCGATGATCCGCCTGCAGGAGTGGAGCGCCGCCCGCCGGGCCCGCGGCGGCGCCGGCATCAAGGTGCGCCTGGTCAAGGGCGCGAACCTGCCGATGGAGCAGGTCGAGGCCTCGGTCCACGGCTGGCCGCTGGCGACCTGGAGCAGCAAGCAGGACTCCGACACGAACTACAAGCGCGTCGTCGACTACGCGCTGCACCCGGAGCGGATCCGCAACGTGCGGGTCGGCGTCGCCGGGCACAACCTCTTCGACGTCGCGTACTCGTGGCTGCTCGCCGGCACCCGCGGCGTCCGCGAGGGGATCGAGTACGAGATGCTCCTCGGCATGGCCCAGGGCCAGGCGGAGGCGGTGCGCCGCACGGTCGGCTCGCTCCTGCTCTACACGCCGGTCGTCGCGCCGGCCGAGTTCGACGTGGCGATCGCCTACCTGATCCGCCGGCTGGAGGAGGGCGCGTCGAGCCAGAACTTCATGTCGGCCGTCTTCGAGCTCGAGGCCGACCCGGCGCTCTTCGCGCGGGAGGAGGAGCGGTTCCGCGCCTCCGTCGCCGCCCTCGACGGGGCCGTCCCCCCGGCGCACCGCGTGCCCGACCGGTTCGCCGCGAGCGGCCGTCCGGGACCGGGCGACTTCCGCAGCACCCCCGACACCGACCCGTCCGTCGCCGCGAACCGCGAGTGGGCGCAGGCGATCCTCGCGCGCGTCCCCTCCTCCCGGGCCGGCGCCGACGCGATCGAGGCCGCCACGATCGGCACCCTCGACGAGCTGGAGTCGGTGCTCTCCGGCGCCCGCGGCAGCGGCTGGAGCGACGTCCCGGCCGAGGAGCGCGCCCGCATCCTGCACCGCGCGGGCGACGAGCTGGAGGCGCGCCGCGCCGAGCTGCTCGAGGTCATGGCGGCCGAGGGCGGCAAGACCCTCGACCAGGGCGACCCCGAGGTCTCGGAGGCCGTGGACTTCGCCCACTACTACGCCGAGCGCGCCCTCGAGCTCGACGCGGTCGACGGCGCCCGCTTCCACCCGGCCGCGCTGACCCTGGTCGCTCCGCCGTGGAACTTCCCGGTCGCGATCCCGGCCGGCGGCGTCCTCGCGGCGCTCGCGGCCGGCTCCGCCGTGGTGCTCAAGCCCGCCGGTCCGACCGCGCGCTGCGGCGCCGTGGTGGCCGAGGCGCTGTGGGCGGCGGGCGTGCCCCGCGAGGCCCTGCGCCTGCTCCGCCTGCCGGAGGAGGAGCTGGGGCGCGACCTGATCGCCTCCCCGCAGGTCGACCGGGTGATCCTCACCGGCGCCTACGAGACGGCGGAGCTGTTCCGCTCCTTCCGGAACGACCTCCCGCTGCTCGCCGAGACGAGCGGCAAGAACGCGATCGTGGTCACCCCCTCGGCCGACCTCGACCTGGCGGTGAAGGACGTGGTGGCGAGCGCCTTCGGGCACGCGGGCCAGAAGTGCTCCGCCGCCTCGCTCGTGGTGCTGGTCGGCTCCGTCGCTCGCTCGAAGCGGTTCCGCGCGCAGCTGCTCGACGCGGTCTCCTCCCTCACGGTCGGCTACCCGACCGACCCCGCGACGCGGATGGGGCCGGTGATCGAACCCGCCGAGGGCAAGCTGCTGCGCGGCCTGACCGCGCTCGGCGCCGGTGAGACCTGGCTGCTGCAGCCGCGGAGCCTCGACGACTCCGGACGCCTGTGGAGCCCCGGCGTCCGCGACGGCGTGCGCCGCGGGTCCGAGTTCCACCGCACCGAGTACTTCGGGCCGATCCTCGGGATCATGACGGCGGCGACCCTCGACGAGGCGATCGCGATCGTCAACGAGGTCGACTACGGGCTCACCTCGGGCCTGCACGCGCTCGACCCGGAGGAGATCGGCACCTGGCTCGACGGGATCGAGGCCGGCAACCTCTACGTGAACCGCGGGATCACCGGGGCGATCGTGCAGCGCCAGCCGTTCGGCGGCTGGAAGAAGTCGGCGGTCGGCCCGGGCACCAAGGCGGGCGGGCCGGACTACCTGCTCGGCCTGGGCTCCTGGACCGCGGCGCCGTCGGAGGCGACCGCTCCGGTCGTCGGACCGGCCGCCCGCCTGCTCGCCGCGTCGCGCGCGGAGCTCCCGGCGCAGGAGCAGGCCGCGGTGGAGCGGACGGCGCGCAGCTGCGCGGTGGCGTGGGCCGCGAGCGCTCCTCGCGACGTGACGGGGCTGGAGGCGGAGCGCAACGTCTTCCGCCGCCTGCCCTACGACTCCGCCGTGCTGGTGCGACTGGCCGCCGGGGAGCCGCTGGGCTCGCTCGTGCGGGTGGCCGTCGCGGCGGCGACCGCGCAGGCACGGGTGGTCGTCTCGAGCGCCGCGGCGCTGCCTCCGCAGCTCGCCGCCGGTCTCGACGAGGCGGCAGGCGCCGTCGTGGTCGAGGACGACGCGGCGTGGGAGGCGCGGGTGCGCGCGCACGGCGCCGGACGGGTGCGCCTGCTGGGCGCGTCCGCCGCGACGGTGACGGCCGTGACGGGCGGGCGCCCCGACCTCGCGGTCTACGCGGGCGCGGCGACCGAGGCGGGCCGGCTGGAGCTGCTGCCGTTCCTCCGCGAGCAGGCCGTGTCGATCACGGCCCACCGCTTCGGCACGCCGGACCACCTCACGGACGGGCTGCTCTGACCGGCGTGATCCGACCGGCGTGATCCGACCGCCTGCCACGAGGTGCCGCTCCGGTACGCCCGCTCCGGCGTGTCGCTACCGGAGCGGCGTCTCGCGGAGAGGGCGACGGAGGGACGACGGGGCGGAGAGGGATCAGCCGCAGGCCGCACGTCAGTCCGCGTCAGCTCCGCGACGGGGCCGCAGGGGTGGAGCGCGCGTCGTTGCTGGTGCGCGGGCCCTCCGGGAGGAGCGCGGCGCGTCCCACGCCCGATCGACGGCGGCGGCCGGGATCAGCAGGATGTGCGCATGACCCGCCAGGAGAACGTCCGGCGCACCGCCGCGCCCGCCCGCGCGCCACGCACGCGCCCGACCGTCGGCTCCGCCTTCGACCCGCGGTCGAACAGCATCAACGCCCTGCGGCTCGGGCTGGCGGTCCTCGTCATCGTGTCGCACTCCTTCCCCCTCGGCGGCTACGGCGACGACCCCGGGCTCGGCGGCTCCACCCTCGGCGCCTGGGCGGTCGGCGGGTTCTTCGCCACCTCCGGCTTCCTGATCACCGCGAGCCGGCTGCGCTCGCGATCGCTGGTCGACTTCCTCTGGCGGCGCTTCCTCCGCATCTATCCCGCCTTCCTCGTCTCGCTCCTGGTCGTGGCCTTCGTCGCCGCACCGCTCGCGTCGCTCCTCCTCGGAGCCGGCGAGTACAGCGCGGCCGGGGCGGTGCGCTTCGTGGTCGCCAATGCGGCACTCTACATCCGGGAGTACGGCATCGCGGGGATGCTCGGCTCCGTGCCCTACCCGGGCGCGTGGAACGGCTCGCTCTGGAGCCTGTTCTACGAGTTCGTCAGCTACGTCGTGATCGGCCTGCTCGTCTCCCTGGCGCCCGCGCGCTGGGTGCGCCCCCTCGTGGTCGCGGGATTTGCGGGCCTCACCCTCGTCGCGGCGGTGCTCGCGACGGACCTCGTCCCGTTCCCGGCGCCCCTCAACCAGACGGTGACGCTCGTCGGGTACTTCCTCGCCGGCGCGCTCGTGCACCTGTACCGCGACCGCCTCCCCCTGACGGGCGCGCTCACCGCTGCCGCGGCCGTGCTGCTCGTCCTCGTGATCGCGGCCGGCCTCTACCGCGTGCTCGCCGGCCTCCCCCTCGCCTATCTGATGGTCGCGCTCGGCGCCAGGCTCCCCCTGCGTCGAGTGGGCGCGACCCACGACGTCTCCTACGGGATGTACATCTACGCGTTCCCCGTGCAGCAGCTGCTCTCGCTGGCGATCGTCGGAGCCGGAGCCGACGTGCCGCTCTGGGCGTACATCGCGCTCTCGGTCGCAGCGACGGTCCCCCTCGCGTGGGCGAGCTGGCTGCTGGTCGAGCGCCCCGCGATGCGGCTGAAGCGCCTCACCGCCCGGGCTCCCGTCGACGTCGAGGGCCACGTCCTGCGCTGAGGCCCGGAGCCGCGAGCCCGGAGCCGAGAGCCCGCGGCCGAGAGCCGAGCCGAGAGCACGGAGCCGCGAGCCCGGAGCCGAGAGCCCGCGGCCGTCCACGCCCGGTCGCGCCCCGGAGCCGCCCGCCCGCAGCCCCCACCGGCGCCCGCGAGCCCCGCGCAGCCGCCGGACTCCGACTCTCCGCGTCAGCCGTCCCAGCCGCCGGGGAGGTCGCGGACCACCCGCCAGCGAGGGTCGAGCTGCGTCGCCGCCCCTCCGTTCCACGCGCGGCTGTGGAACCACGGCGCGATCACGTCGGCTCCGCCGTGCACGTGGTCGCCGAGATGCGCGCCCCAGTACGAGAAGGTCGAGTTCGTCAGCACCAGGCGGCGGGACGCGGCCAGCAGGGCGAGCTGCTGCGGCACCGGCGTCCCCGCCCCCGGGAAGCGCACCTCGAGGCCCTCGAGGACGCGGGCCAGCTTCACCCGGCACCAGTCGAGGTCGTCCGACACGATCAGGACGCTGCGCACGGGCTCCCGCTCGCGGGCCAGGGCGAGCGCCGCGTCGACGTACTCGACCACGTCGAAGGAGTAGCGGCCGCGGAAGGCCGGGACGCTGTAGTAGTCGCCGCGCCGGATGTTCACGGTGAGGTCCGCCTCCGGTCGCGCCGCCGCCACCAGAGCGGTGAAGGGACCGCCGGGCGGGAGCAGCATCGTCGCGACGAAGTCCGCCAGCTCGTCCGTCGTGAACTCCACGCCGAGCTCCTGGTGGACGCTCCCGAGCTCGCGGGGGCTGAAGAACGACATCCCCGCCGGGGGCACCACGAGCTCCTCGACGACCCGCGGGAAGACCTCCGCCCACTCCGCGGTCCTCCGCGTCGAGCGCACCGCGGTCGGCACCCCGCGGCTCCGACGGGCGTGGGCCTGCAGCCAGAAGTAGGCGAGGTTCCCGACCCCGAACGACTCGCCGGGCAGCAGCACCGTCGTGCCCCGTCGGCGGAGGGGCGCCAGCAGCGTCGAGCGGACGTCGCCGAGCGTCACCACCGCGGGCCTCCCCCGCTCACGAGAGCTCTCCGAGCGCCACGAGCTGGGCGAAGCCGGGGTGCGCGGCCCGCACCTCCTCGAAGGTGCCGGCCCCCTCGATCCGGCCGCCGTCGAGGAAGAGCAGCCGGTCGGCGCCGCGCACGGTCGAGAGCCGGTGGGCGACCACGAGGACGGTCATGCTGCCGTGCAGCTCGGCGACGGCCCGCGAGATCTCGTGCTCCGTGCGGTTGTCGAGCGCCGACGTCGCCTCGTCGAGGACGAGGACGGAGGGGCGCCGGTACAGCGCCCGGGCGAGGCCGAGCCGCTGGCGCTGGCCGCCGGAGAGGCGGACGCCGCGCTCGCCCACGCGGGTGTCCAGACCCTGCGGCAGCCCGCCGACGAACTCCTCGAGCTGCGCCGTCCGCAGCACCTCGCGCACGCGCTCGTGGTCGACCTCGGCCGCCGGCACCCCGAAGGCGACGTTCGCGGCGACCGTCGCGTCCAGGAGGAACACGTCCTGCGGCACCACGCCGAGCCCCGCGTACCAGGCCGCCGGGTCCTCGTCGATCGGCCGCCCGCCGCAGAGGATCCGGCCGCTCGTGGGCGGGAGCAGGCCGAGGACCAGGTCGAGGAGGGTGCTCTTGCCGGCGCCGCTGGATCCGACGAAGGCGGTCGTGGCGTTCCGCTGGATCACCAGCGAGACGTCCCGCACCACGTCCACGTCGGAGTCGGCGTAGCGGTACGTGACGTGCTCGAGCGCGATGTCGCCGGAGTAGCGGCCGCCCGGCCCGGGCGTCTCGTCGTGCGCCCCCTCGGAGGCGAGCTCCTCGGCCGCCTCGGAGACGATCCGCAGCCCCGCCTGCCCGCTGCGCACGATCGCGAACGTGGCCGAGACGCGGTTGAGCGTCGGCAGGGCGCGGAGGGAGGCGGCCGCGAAGACGCCCAGGACGGAGAGCGCCTCGGCGCCGGAGCCGGTGGCGACGAGGATCCCCGAGACGCCCACGACGGCGACGACGAAGCCGATCTCGAGCAGGTACTTCGGCAGCTCCGAGACGAGCGAGAGGGAGCGCAGAGCCTGGGCGCTGCGGCGCTTGGCCCCGCTGAAGCCGGCGACCAGGCTCGCCGCGCTCGAGGTCAGGCGCGCCTCGCGGAACCCGTCGAGCGAGGAGAGCAGGAACTGCCACGACTCCAGCGCCGCCTCCGCCATCTCCTCGCCGATCCGGCCCTGCCGCCGCCGCAGGAGGGCCTGGACGCCGCCGAGCAGCACCGCGAAGAAGACGGCCGCGAACAGGGTCGCGACCGGCGAGGCGACCAGCAGGATCGCCACGATCGCGACGAGCACCAGCAGGTCGGAGGCGATGCCGATCACGCCGAGGAGCACGCCGGCCGCCTGCGCGCTGGCGTCGTTGATGGTTCGGTACACCTCGGCGAGGCGCCGGGAGCGGTGGACGGCGTAGGGCGCGAGGACGTACCGCCGGAGCAGCTCCGTCGCAGCGTCGGCCGAGATCCGCGTGGTGCGGCCGAGCAGCCACCACCGGAAGACGATCGTCCCGGCGCTCTTGAGCACGAAGACGACCGCGACGAAGCCGGCGATGATCGGGAGGAGGGTCTGGACGTCGGTCGAGCCGAGGACGCCGGAGAGGACGCCGAGCGCGCCCGTGGTGGTGTCGGTCCCGGTGAGCAGCGCCATGAGCGGCACCATCGCGGCGACGCCCAGGGTGTCGAGGACCGCGAGCGCGAGGGAGCCCGCGACGGCGGCGGTGATCCAGCCCGGAGAGGCGGCGCCGGCCAGCGAGAGGAGGGTGCGCAGTCCCGGTCGCAGGGACCCGCCGCTCACGCCGCCACCCCCTCGTACACGGCGGCGATCCCGCCGCACATGGCGGCGACGTCCCGCACGGCGCGAGGAGCCGCGGCCCTCGACGCCTGCCGCTCCAGCGCCGCGGCCACCGCCTCCGGGTCGTCGGCGTCGACCAGCGAGTCCCGGTCGACGATCTCGGGGTTCCCGCCCACCGCGGAGGCGACCACGCCGATCCCGCGGGCGGCCGCGTCGAGCAGCGTGTAGGAGCAGTTCTCCCAGACCGAGAGCTGGGCGACGACGTCCGCCGCGGCGAGCGCCGCCTCCGGATCGGCGAAGCCGGGGAAGGACACCGCGTCGCCGAGGCCGAGCCGCTCGGCCCGGGCGCGCAGGGCGCCGTCGAGCGGTCCCTCGCCCGCGACGGTCAGCGTGGCGCCGGGGACGCGCCGGCGCAGCACCGCGAAGGCCTCGAGCAGCGCGTCCAGGCGCTTCTCCGGCGCCAGGCGCGCGAGCGAGAGGACCCGGAGGGAGCCCGGCTCCCCCTGCTCGCGGTCGCGGGGCGCGGCGTCGACGCCGTTCAGCACGACCTGCACCGGCAGGCTCGGCCGCCACTTCTCGATCATGGTGCGGCGGGTGGCCTCCGAGACGGCGATCGCGCCGTCGAAGGACCGCAGCCGCGCGTGGTGCGCCGCCGCGGTCGTCCGCGCCCGCAGGGCGGTGGGGTGGTAGACGTCGGGCCCGGCGATGCCGTGCTCCGTCGTGACGCGGCGGACCCCGCTGGGCAGCGGGGTCGCCGCGGTCACGAGGTCGGCGTGGGCGAGGTGGGAGTGGACGATCGCCGGGCGGAGAGCCGCCGCGGTCGCGCGCAGGGTCGCCACGGAGGCGGCGGCACCGGCGGACACTCCGAAGCGCCCGGTCGTCACGGCCGAGCCCTGCTCCCGCAGCCGCTCGGCGAGCGCTCCCTCCGGGCAGAGCACGACGAGGCGGTGGCCGGGGATCCCGTGCCGGGCGGCGTCGAGGACGTGGCGGGCCACCCCGCCGAACTCGCCGACCGGCACCGCCCAGAGCGCGAGCGGGGTCACAGCCACTCCTCCAGCCGCTCGAGCGCGGTCCAGAAGCCCTCGCCGCTGTTCACGTGCCCCTGCCAGATCTCGGGGATGAACGGCACCCCGGGCGCCAGCTCGTCGAGCGACGCCGCGAAGTCCGGCCAGTCGATCTCGCCCTCGCCGATCTGCACCCCCTCGCCGTCGACACCCGTCGCGTCGACGAGGTGCAGGTGCGCGCTGAGCGGAGCGAGCAGCGCCACCGCCTCCGAGAAGGCGAGCCCGAGGTGGTTCGCCGCGAGCTTGGTGTGCGAGGCGTCGAGGCAGAGCGGCGTGCCGGTCGCGGCCGCGAACTCGGCGGTGTCGCGCGGGTCCACGAAGAGGTTGTGGAACTGCTGCCCGCCCATGAGCCACGGGTAGGGCGGGAGGGTCTGCGCCAGCACGCGGACGCCGCTCGCGTCGATCCGCTCGAGGGCGTCGGCGACGCGCTCGTAGAGGGGAGCGCGCTGATCCGGAGCCACGTGCGCGTGCCGGGTGAAGCCGCCCATCGTGACGACCATCATCGGGTCCTCCTCCTGGCGGAACCAGCGCGCGAGGCTCCGGGTGGTCTCGACGGTGCGCTGCACCTCCGCGATCGAGCGCTCCCACACGTCGTCGTCGAAGGAGGCGAGGTCGACGAGGAAGTCGCCCGCGAACAGGTCCGGCAGGTGGGTGGTGAAGCCGGAGTCGAGGCGGCGGGTGAACACGTCGTCCGGCTCGATCTCCAGGTCGCGGTACGAGAAGTGGAACTCGAGGAAGTCGGCGTTCGACTCCGCGGCGAGCGCCGCGTGGTCGTGGTACCGCACCGGCAGGCCCCAGGGGCGGCGGAACCGGAACGGCCGGCCGGACGGCGTGCTCTCGCGCAGGTCGCCGGCGAAGAAGAACCCGCCCTCCTCGACGTCGCGGTGGAGCGCGCGGCCGAGCAGCTGCGGCAGCTCGTTGGGCTGGAGGCCCCGGCCGGGGCTGCGGACGACGACGTCGGCGGCGCGCACCACGTCCCCGATCGAGAGGTCGCGGGAGGCGACCAGCGACTTCGCGAGCGAGACGCGGTTCATCGACTCCCCCGTCGAGACCGATCGGGCGTCGCGCGTGCCGAGCGAGTCCTCGATGTCGCGGATCTCGCCGACCATGCGGCGGAACTCGTCCGGGAGCAGGGACACCGTGTGGTCGTTGCCCTCCATCCCCCGGTCGACCGTGAAGTGCTTCTCGACGATGCGGGCCCCGCGGGCGACGGCGGCGACGGGGACGTGCCAGCCCCGCTCGTGGCCGGAGTAGCCGACGACGCCGCCGCCGATCTCGGCGAGCCGGTCGAGGTAGGCGAGGTTGAGGTCGCGGTAGGGCGCCGGGTACGTCGACTGGGTGTGCAGCAGGGCGAAGGAGGTGCCGAGCGAGCGCAGCAGCGCGACCGACTCGAGGATCTCGGACTCGCGGGACATCCCGGTGCTGAGCAGCAGGGGCAGTCCCCGGGTGCCGGCGTCCTCGATCAGGCCGTGGTTGGTGAGGTCCGCCGAGGCGATCTTGAGGCCCGGGATCCCGTAGTCGACGAGCGCCTGCACGCTCGGGGCGTCCCACGGGGTGCAGAGGACGTCGATCCCGGCCTCGGCCGCGTGGTCGAAGACCCGGAGGAGCGGCTCGGCGGGCAACGAGAAGCGGCGCAGGAGGTCGATCGTGTACTGGGCGCCGAGGTCCTCCCCCGCGGTGGCCCCGCCGGCGCGCCGGTAGAGAGAGTCGAGGTCGCGCAGCTGGAACTTCACCGCGTCGGCTCCCGCCTCGACCGCGAGGTCGACCAGCCGCCGCGCCAGATCGACCGAGCCGTTGTGGTTGTTGCCGATCTCCGCGATCAGGAAGGCCGGGTGGCCGTCGCCCACCTCGTGGCGGCCGATCCGCAGCGCCCGATCGCCCTCGACCGCGATCGCGACGAGGTGCCCGCGGTCGTCGACGAGCGGGAGGTGGCTGATCCCGTCGCGGCCGAGCCGGGCGGCGATCGCGGTGGCCGGCTCGTCCGCTCCCGCCGTGCGGACGGCGGTGTTCGCGACGGCGAGGGCCGGGACGTCGAGGGAGGCCGTCGGGTTCGCGATGATCCAGCGGCGGAAGTCGCCGTCGGACACCGACCCGCGGAGGATCCCGTGCCCGTCGACGCAGAAGACGATCCGCTGCTTGTTCGCGTTGATCTTGGCCAGCGCGGCGAGCACCGGGTCCTCGGCGAAGACGATGAACGGGGCGAGGTGGCGGTCGATGATCATGCGCCGCCTCCCGCCGCGAGGCCGAGGAGGGTCTGCTCGACCACCGCGAGGTCCGCCTCGGTGTCGATGTCCCCGCCCTCCGCCTCGTCCATGACGAACAGGCCGACCCGGCCGCCGATCCGGTTGCGCTCGCGCTCGTAGACCTCGGTGCGGGTGAGGTAGAGGGACCCGGTCTCCCGGTAGAAGAAGTCGGCCTCGGCGAGGTCCTGGCGCCGCGGCCGGGCCGTGACGTCGTACTGCGGCACGGAGGTGCCCTCCTGCAGGCGCCAGAGGAACGGCGTCTGCGGGACGACGCCCACCAGCGAGTCGACCTCCGTCGAGGCGAACTGCTCGAGCGCGCGGGCGAGGGTGCCCGGGAGCCGGATCGGCGAGGTCGCCTGGAGCAGCATCACCGCGTCCGGGCGGCGCCCCAGCGCGGCCCGGTGCTCGATCGCGTGGAGCACGACGGGCTCGGTCGCCGTCTCGTCGCGCGCCAGCTCGGCGGGCCGGAGGAACGGCACGTCCGCTCCCGCCCCCTCCGCGATCGCGGCCAGCTCTGGGTCGTCGGTCGACACGAGCACGTCGAGACCGGCGGCGAGCGCCTGCTCGATGCTCCAGACCACCAGCGGGCGGCCCGCGACGGGGCGGGCGTTCTTGCGCGGGACGCCCTTCGAGCCCCCGCGCACGGGGATGACGCAGAGAACGGTCACGGGGTGCCTCCTTCGGCGATGGCGAGTGCCCGGCGGGCGACGGCGACGGCCGGCTCGACGGACGGGACGGGCGGAGCCGCGGTCGGCGTCTGCCCGCCCCAGCGCGCGAGCCGGTACCGGCTCCAGAACTCGAGCACCCAGGCGGGCGGGTCCTCGCAGACGACCCACGCGGGGATCCCGGCGGCCGCGGCCTCGAGGACCCCGGTCGAGAAGATCGAGGCGACCGGCCGGGCCTGCGCGGCGAGGTCGCCGCCGCGGAGCACCCGGATGCCGCGGCGCTCCCACCGCGCGTGCTGCCAGCGCGAGCGGCGGTCGACCTCGGCGGGGTGGGGGCGGTAGTCGGCGCCCGCCTCGCGGCAGAAGCGGGAGGCGGTGGCCGCGGCCGTCCGCCGGGGCAGCTCCGCGCCGTGCAGCTGGCCGAGGAACAGGGGCCGCTCCTCGAGCCGCTCGGGGCGCGGGCGGCGCGACGCGGTCCAGAGCAGCTGGCTGCCGACGACCTCGGTCTCCACGTCGCTGCGGCCGGAGGTCCAGAAGGTCGCGTCCTCCTCTGAGAACGCCAGCAGCGTCGCTCCGGGCGGGAGCGGCGGGGCGGAGGGGGTGAGCAGGCCGTGCTGCACGACCAGGAAGCGGGCGCCGAGGATTCCGGACCAGCGGTGGGCGGCCGCTCCCGCCGCGAGGAAGTGGCCGGTGGCGATCACGGCGCGGAGGCTCCGCAGCTCGGCGGGCGGGTCCGCCTCCGGGTCGACCGGGTGCGCCCTCCAGCGGCCCGGCAGCAGCCCGGACAGCGCGTCGCCGGCTCCGGAGGGAGCGAGGACCGCCGCGGGAGCCCCGCCGAGAGGAGCGAGCGAGGCCGCGGTCGAGGCGAGGGCGCTCGCCGTCGACGCCTCCACCGCGAGCAGGAGGGCGGGCCGGTCCCCGCGCACGTGCAGCACCAGGCGGGTCGGCTCGGAGCGCCGCAGCGCCGCCCGGGCGGTGCGCAGCGGGTCGCGGCCGCGCTGCCAGCGGCGCCAGGCCTCCAGGTCGGTCGGGTGCGTCAGCGCCACAGGGCCCTCACCTCCCGCATCCGGTGCACGAAGGTGTGCTCGGCGCCGGTGCGGCGCGCGCCCGCCTCGCGGATGCGCCGCGCCCAGGAGGGGTCCGCGCCCGCCCGCCGCACGTGCTCGACGAGCTGGTCCCGCTCCTCGAAGACGAGCACCTCTTTGCCCACCTCGTAGAACTCCGCCACCTCGGGGCGGTCGATCAGGGTCAGCGCCCCGACGCCCGGCGCCTCGAAGGCGCGCATCGAGAGCCCGCCGTGGCCCGCGCCGTGCAGCGCCAGGGTCGCGGTCGAGCCGGCCATCACTCCGTAGTAGCCCGCCCGCGGGACGTCGCGGCGGGCGGGGACGCCGGCCGAGCGCCAGCGGCCGGTGCGCGCCACGTCCCAGGGGTGCCGCGACCACTGCCGCCCGTACGCCTCGACCGCGACCCCGCCGGCCGCGAGCTCCCGCAGCACGCGCTCGCGCTCGGGGTAGCGGGCGCCGACGAAGGTCACCGCGGCGGAGGGGCGGGGGCGGAAGGAGAGGAGGGAGTCGAAGGCGTCGGGTAGGTGCCCGGCCGGAACCCCCGCGCGGGCGAGCTCGGCGACGTCGGCGGCGGAGTAGCTGACGATCGACACCGCCTCCCCGGCGAGGGAGCGCAGGCGGTCGACGGGGTGCCCCATGTTGCGGAGCTCGTCGTAGAGCCAGAGCACCACGGGGACGCCGGCGCGGCCGATCTCCTCCCACCAGGCGTCGCCGAGGGAGTCGCCCTTCACCACGAGGACGGCCCGGGGCCGGACGGCCCGCAGCGCCGCGATCGCGCGGTCGGTCTCGGCGCGCATGGACGAGCGCCGGAGCCGGCCCCCGGGGAGCCGGTGGCCGAGGGCGTCGCGCACGTGGGCGAGCCCGGTCGCGGCGTCGTAGCGGTGGACGACCACGTCGTCGCCCAGGTGGGCCAGCGCCGATTCGAGCGCCTCCCAGTAGCCGTGGAAGACCGGGCTCACCACGAGCACGGGCCCGCTCACCGGGACGCCGCCTCGGCGGCGGCGACGAGCCGGAGCTCGCGCCGGAGGACGGTCAGCGGGCGCACGTCGCTGCCGGCGGCGGCACGCACCGCGTTGGCGGCGAGGTTCACGGCGGAGGCGGCGCGCAGGGCCGCGGCGAGGGCGGCGGGGCGCCCGCCCCACTTGCGGGCGTAGCGCAGGCGCGAGGCGACCAGCCAGATCAGCCGGCGCGCGGGGTCGGAGGAGCCGCCTCCCGTGTGCTCGGCGACGACGGAGCCGGCGAAGACCGAGGGCACGCCGCGCTCGCGCAGCCGGCGCTGGAGGTCGACCTCCTCGCAGTTCATGTGGAAGGACTCGTCGAACCCGCCGACCGCGCGGAACTCGGCCACCGGCAGCAGCATCACGGCGCCCACCACCCAGTCCACCGGCACTGTCGCGCCCGGGGCGCACCGGGTGTCGTGGCCGACGGCGGCGTGCAGCCGCGGGCGCCAGCGCGCGAGCGGAGTGAGCCACTCCACGACGTAGTGGCGCAGCCGCGGGAAGCGCCGGCCGACCCACTGCCGCTCCCCGCCCGCGTCGACGAGGTCCGGAGCGACGACCGCGGGCAGCCACGGCCGTCCCGCCTCGAGCAGGTCGCGGAGGAAGGAGGGTCCGACGACGAGGTCGCTGTTGAGCACCAGGAGCAGCGGGTGGCGCGCCCGGGCGGCGCCCGTGTTCACCGCGGCGCCGAAGCCGCCGTTCCGCTCGCGCCGCACGACCTCCACTCCGTCGATCCCGGCCGGGAACGGGACCGGGGAGGCGTCGTCGACGACGACGATCTCGAGGGCGGGGGGCGACTCCTGGCTGCGGAGCCGCTCGACGAGGGCGAGCGCGGGCGCGGGGTCGCCGTAGTGCGGGATCACGACGCTCACCCCCTCGGCGGTCACCTCGCGACCGTCTCGGCGGCGCGGTCCCGGCGGAGCGAGCGGCGGGTGCTCCGGACGGTGGCGGCCGGGGGCTCCGCGCCGACGGGCAGAGCGCCGAGAGCGGGGAGGATCACCCGGAGCAGGGCGTCGATGTCCTCGACGGCCGCCGCGGCGACGTCCGGTCCGCGCCCGAACGGGTCGGCGAAGTCGTCCTCGGCTCCGTAGGGGGCGGTGTCGTCGGCGAGCAGCCGCAGGAGCGGGACGCCGGGGGCGGCTCCCGCCAGCCGCGCCGCCCGGCGGACCGTGGTGGTGCGGCGCGCGGCGGCCGGGAAGTGGCGGGTGACCCACTCCCGCTGGCCCGCCTCGAACACCAGCACGGGATCGGTGCCGGCGAGCATCCGGCCGTCGGCCTGGCGCGCGCGGTGCCCGGCAGTGGAGAGTCCGCGGGCCCGCAGCGCATCGCTGAGCTCGGGGTCGAGCCCGCGGCCGGCCTCCGCGTGCGTTCCCGCGCTCTCGACCCGCCAGTCGGAGCCGGCGCCGAGCAGGCGCGCCGCGATCAGCTCGGCCGAGGGCGACCGGGCCACGTTCGCATGGCAGAGCAGGAGCAGGCGCCCGCTCATCGAGCCGCCCGGCGGGACGTCTGCGGAGGCAGGGCCCGCGACTCCACCGGGGCGAGCTCGGACCGGCGCGGTGCCGCCGCCGCGCGCTTGCGCCCCGTCGCCGGCTGCGGCTCGGCGTAGTACGCGTTCTTGCGGTCGTAGTAGTAGTACCCGGTGTCGCCGTCGCGGGCGGTGACCATGTTGAGCACGGTGCCGAGCACGCGGGCGCGGACCTGCTGGACGATCCGCCGGGCGGCGACCACCTCGGGCCGGCGCGTCTGGTTCGAGGCGACGACGAAGACGACGCCGTCGACGACGGTCGCGACGATGGACGCGTCCGTGACGGGCAGCACGGGCGGGGCGTCGATGATGACGAAGTAGTCCTTCGAGAGGCGCGCGACCAGGGCGCGCATCGCCTCGGACCCGAGCATCTCGGACGGGTTCGGCGGGATGTGCCCGGCCGGGAGGGCGTAGAGGCCCGCGGTGCCGGTGGGGCGGATCGCGTCGTCCACGGGGATCTGGTGGCTGAGGACCTCGCTGAGGCCGATGGCGCCGTCGATGTCCAGCATCCGCGCCACGGAGGGCCGGCGGAGGTCCGCGTCGACCAGGAGGGTGCGCTGCCCGGACTCCGCGGTGACGCGGGCCACTCCGGCGGCGATCGTGGACTTGCCCTCGGCCTGGTTGGCGCTGGTGATCACGACGCTGCGCGTCTCCTCGTCGACGCTGGAGAAGCGCAGGCCCGTCCGGAGCGAGCGGAACGCCTCCGCGGTGAGCGCGTCGGTGCCGCGGCGGCCGCCGGTCCGGCCCGGGCGCCCGGCCTTGGGGATGCGGCCGAGGACGCCGACGCCGAAGAGCTCGGTGAGGTCGTCGACGGTCCGCACGCGGATGTCGAGGGCCCGCCGGAGGAAGGCGAGACCGAAGCCGAGCACGAGCCCGCCCAGGGCGCCGAGCAGGATGTTCCGCACCCAGTCGGGGCTCGTCGGAGCGGCGGGCGGCTCCGCGTTCTCGAGCGGGACGACGGTGATCTGCGGTGTGCGGTCCGCGGTGGACTGCGTCTCGATGTCGGTGATGACGGCCGCCAGCGCCGCGAGCGCCCCGTTGGCCAGGGCTGCGGCGTTCTGCGCGGTCCCGGCCTCGGCGGTGACCTCGATCAGGGTGCTGCCCGGAGCGACCCTCGCGGTGAGGCGGCCGCTCAGGGCCTCTCCGCCGGGGTTCGCCTCCGGGTCGGCCTCGATCCGCTCGGAGACGGCGCTGCTCGAGATCAGCGGCAGGTAGGCGTTGGCCCGGGTCACTGCGGTCTGCGACCCGCTGATCGCATCGGCCGAGCTGCCGTCGCTCGCGGCGATCACGAATCCTGCCGAGCTCGACTCGTAGACCTTCGGAGTGAGGAACGAGAAGGCGGCCATCGCCAGGGCTCCGACGAGCACGGCGACCGCGAGGGTCCGCCAGTTCCGCCGGATGAATGCGATGAGATCGACGACAGTCACTGCGCACCTTTCTGCGTGCCGCGCATGCGCCGCACGACGATGCTGAGGTGTCGGTCACGCTAGCAATGGGGAGCGCCTTTCCCTAGGCGGTCCCCGACCCCTCGGGAGGCCCTTTCTGCGAGGATGACGACATGTCCGTGCCAGGGGGAGAGATCGCCGTCGAGAGGCGTTCCCCGCTCGTTCACGCGGCCTTTCCGATAGCACATTCCGCTCGGATACTCGATGCCGTCCTGATGGGCCTCTTGGTCTACCGGCTCCCCACCCCCTTCCTCCCGGGGAGCGTCCCGCTGGCCCAGACGGCGCTGGCCGCCCTGGTCCTCGTCAGCCTCTTCCGGCGGCCCACCCGCCGTCTCGGACGGGCCGCCTGGTACCCGTGGCTGTGCCTCGCCCTGCTCGCCTTCGTCCTCGCCGGCTCGTCCTTCGACGGCCTCGACGCCCTGCGCCGGGCGGCGAACATCGCGCTCGTCATGCTCGCCGCGGGCTTCCTCGCGAGCGGGCGGATCGACGTGGTCTCGGGGCTCAAAGGACTCGCCGCGGCGCTGTCGCTGAACGCCGTGCTGTTCGTCGCGGGACTCGCCCCGGACAGCTACCAGGGCGCCCTGACCGGCTACCTGCAGGACAAGAACGTGGCCGGTCTCGTCTACGGAGCGGCGGCACTGCTGGTCTCGGCGCTCAGCTCGCGGCTGTGGCTGCGGATCGGCGTGCTCGCGCTCGGAGGCGCTGCGGTCGTCGCCACCGACTCCCGCACGTCGATGGCGGCCTACGCCTGCGCGCTCGTGTGGCTCGTCGCGGCGCCGTACCTGCGCCTGCTCTTCCGCGCGCTCCTCGGCGGCGGCCTCGTCCTGCTGTTCCTCTGGGCCGAGCGGAACCTGGCTACGGCGGGCGACTACGGGGTGGAGCGGGCCGGCTCCGACGCCCTGCGCGCCCGCATCCTCGACGCCTCGGTCGACAAGGTGGCGCTCTCGCCGTGGACCGGCTCCGGGCTCGGCGAGGCGACCGCGCGGGTCGACGGGATCGACTGGTTCTTCCACAACTCCTTCCTGGCCCTGATGGCCGAGGGCGGCGTCGTGCTGCTCGTCGGCGTCATCGGCACCGTGCTCGTGGCCGGCTTCGCGACCACGGCCGCCGGGGCCGGGAGCCGCCCGGGGCACGCGGTCGGCGCGGCGAGCATCCTGGTGCTGCTGTGCGCGACGCAGCTGGGCGAGGTGTTCTTCGCCCCGATCTCGTTCGTCGTGATCGGCGCGGGTCTCGCTCTGCTCGCGGAGCGGTCCGCTCGCGCCCGCGCTCTGCCGCCGGAGTAGCGCCTCCCGCGTCCGCCCGATCCGGCGCGGATCCGCGGGTCCGGGGCGCGGAGGTCCCGGTCGGCGGGCCCTTCCCGGTGGGGCGGAGGTCGCCTGGTGTTGCCCCGGCCGACCGCTGCTCAGCCCCGGCCGCGCTCGCGGACCGCGTCGCGGAGGATGGCGCGGACGCCCGCCCACATGTGCCGCGCGTTCAGCTCGGCCAGCACCCGCTCCCGGCCCGCGCGGGCGACCTCGGCCCGCTTCCCGTCGTCGCTCAGCACCGCCTCCAGCACCGCCGCGATCCCCGCCGGATCGTGCAGGGGCAGCGAGAAGGACGTCTCGCCGTCGCGGACGTAGCCGGTCATCGCGGCGCTCGCGGTGACCGCCGTGCAGGTCCCGCAGCCGGAGGCCTCCAGGAGGACGCTCTGGCCCGTCGGGTAGGCGAGGTCGTGGCTGGTGACGACGACGAGCTCGGCGTCGCGCAGGTTGTCGCGGTGCCCGCCGACCGGGACGGGGTCGTGCAGGACGACGTTGGCCGGCAGCGCCCGGGACGGCCGCCGTGCAGGAGTGGTCACGATGTCGAACCGCCGGTGCGGCAGGCGCTCGGCGGCGGCGACCAGCGAGTCGAAGTCGCGCCCGCGGTCGACCCCGACGGCGAGCACCTCGAACCGCTTCGGACGCGGCGGAACGGGCCGGTAGTAGTCGGAGTCGACCCCGAAGAGCACCGGTGCGATCCGCCGCTCGTCGACGCCGTGGCGGGCGAAGACCTCGCGCTGGTTCTCGCTGAGCACGACGAGCCGGTCGACCCCCTGAAGTAGCCGGACCACCTGTCGGCGCCGCTGCGGCGAGCCGGTGAGCAGCTCCTCCGCCCACCAGCAGGAGAGGACCACGAGCGGCGTGCGGCCGTACGGCCCGAGCCGCGCGCTGCGGAGCAGCGCCGGGAGGCCCGCCTCCGGCTCGAGCACGCAGAGCACCGCGTCGGCCGAGCGGACCGCCCGGAGTGCGCGCAGCTGCGTGTCCACGTTCAGCCCCGTGCGGTGCTCCACGACGTCGCGCAGCTTCACGTGCGCGGGCCGAGACGCGTGACCGGGGACGAGGAGCCGCGTCGAGTCGTCCCGGAGGAGGTCAGCCCGGTACGGCAGCCTCCCGCGGGCGAAGGGCTCGCCCGGAGCCAGGCGCAGTGTCGGGTGCTTGAGGAACAGTCCGAGCACTCTGAGGACTTCCGGTTCGCGGGTCATCGTCGTCCTTTCCCGAGGGAGGAGGAGAGGCTCCCCGCGGCATTCCCCGGAAAGCGGATCGGTCTCCTGGCGGGAGGATCAGGAATCATCGGAGAGGGCCATCCGCGCCAGAAGTCCGTCGATAGCCGACTTCCCGGAGGACGGGGAGTAGGAATCGTTCCAGCGGGCACGATCCCTCTCCCGCGACTCCGATAGTCCTCTCTTCTTCCGGGCTCTGATCAGCTCGGCCAGAGCCCGCGGATCCCCGGCTCTGAACGTGGCGTCGATCGACGGGCCGACGACCTCGGGGAGCGCACCGGTATCGCTCACCACCACGGGGACGCCGGCCGACATCGCCTCCGTCACGACCAGGCCGAACGACTCCGGCTGCACCGACGGCACCACCAGGAGGTCGATCCGCGAGAAGAGGTCGCCGGGCTCGATCCACCCCGGCCGGTCCACCAGAGCGGCGACCGGAGCGAGGGCCGCCTCCACCTCGCGACGCTCCCGCTCCGCCACGAACCGGGGCTCGCCCGCCAGCACCAGGCGATACGCGCCCGGTTCCCCGGCCTCCAGCAGCGCCAGCGCCTCGGTGAGGACCCGCACCCCCTTCGCGAGCGAAGGACGCCCGAGGAAGCCGAGGACGGTCGTCCCGTCCTCCCGCGGCCGCGCCTCCGGCAGGTCGACGCGGCGGCTCCAGTTCGGCAGCACGGTCGACCCGGGGACGACCCCCGCCAGGTAGCGGGAGGGGACGAGGGTCGCCAGCGCGCCGCGGCGGGCCACGGGCGCGAGCAGCCGCTGCAGGCCGGACGGGCGCTGGTGCAGATGCACGATCCGCCGCGGACGCCCTGCGGTCGCGACGGCCGGCACCAGCCCGTTGCACCACAGCACGCCCTCGCGGGAGGAGGCGTCCCAGCGCCGCAGCGCGCGCATCCAGGCGGGTCTGCCCGTGGCCTCGAGCTCGACGACCCGGTGGCCGGCGGCGAGGGCGGCGACGACGAGCGCACGCGGCTCCGAGGGGCCGACGACCACGACCGGGACCTCGAGCGCCTCGAGCGCCTCCGCGATGCTCAGCAGCATCACCTCGCCGCCGCCGATGTCGCCGTTGTTGGTCGCGAGCGCCACCGGAGGCCGCCCGGCGCCGCCCGCTCCCCCGTGGATCATCCGCCGCCCCGCCCGCCTCCGTGCGGCGCCCCCGCGGCCCGCGGGCCCATCCTCACCGAGACGAGCGCTCCGCTCCACCGCCCCCGGCCGGGCTCCGCGGGCCGCAGGAGCGCTGGAATACTGACCGGATGGAGCTCGTGGGCGTTCTCTGGGCCGACGAGGCCGTGCCGCTGGTGTCGGCGTTCGTCCACCGGCGGGCCGACGCGGCGGGCCTGCGCGCACTCGTGCTCAAGGGACCGACCGCCGCCGCCGACCGGCTCCGGCCGCCCCGCGCCTCCGGCGACGTCGACCTGCTGGTCGCCCCCGACGACCTGCCCCGGATCCTGGCCCTCCTGGCCGCCGACGGCTGGACCGAGCGGCCCTGGCCGGACGGACCGACGCTCGCGGCCAAGCACTCGCGCTCCTACCGGCACGCCGCGTGGCCGGTCGACATCGACGTGCACTGGCGGTGGCCGGGATTCCTCGTGCCGCCGCGCGACGCCTTCGAGGCGCTGTGGAGCCGGCACCGGATCGTGGAGCTGGCCGGCCGTCCGGTCGCGACCGCGAGCGTCGCCGACTCGGCGCTCGTGCTGGCGCTGCACGCGCTCCGCGACGCCTGGCAGATCACCGACCCGCGCCTCACGCGGCCCTCCGACTACGACCTGCTCGTCGAGGCGGTGGCCGCCCGCGCGGAGCTGCACGCTCCGCTCCGGGCGGCGGCGGAGGAGCTCGGCGCCGTCCAGACCGCGCAGCCCTTCCTCGACGCGCTCGGCATCCGCGCGCGCGCCGGGGAGGTGCCCGCGGCCGAGCTGCGGGCGTGGCGGATCAACGCGAGCTCGCCCCACGCCTCCGCGGGGTGGGTGCAGGCCGTGCGCGCGGCCGGCTGGCGGCAGCGGCCGCTGCTCCTCGCCCGCGCCGTCTTCCCCGCCCCCCACGCCCTGCGTGCCGCCGACCCCGCCATCGGCCCGCGCCGGATCGACGTGGCGGCCGGCTGGTGGCGGCGGCTGCGCCGCGGTGCCCGCACGGCTCCGCTCGCGTGGGACCACCTCCGACGGACGGACAGGACCTGACATGACCCGCCGGCTGATCCGCGCCCCCTTCGGGCTCGGCGTGCGCTTCACCTTCGACGACACCGTCCCCGACCGCTTCGTGACGGAGGTGGAGGAGTCGTGGAACGACGTGGACGACGACGCCGATCGCCCGGGCTCCGAGTACCGGGTGTCGCTGACCGAGCCGGTCGGGGAGCCGGGAGTGATCGCGCAGCCGACCGAGGACGCCCTCGCCGAGCACATCGGCGCCGCGCTCACCCTCGCGGCGGCCGACGCCTGCGAGGGCCGGCTGCTCAGCGTGCACGCCTCCGCGGTCGCCCTGACCGACGGCCGCGTCGTCGCGTTCGTCGGCCGGCCCGGTGCCGGGAAGTCGACCCTCGTGAGCCTCGCCGCTCGGCGGTACGGGTACGTGACCGACGAGACGCTCGCCGTCCGCCGCGACGGGCGGGTGCTGCCGTTCCGGAAGCCCGTCGCCCTCCTCGACGGCGGCGACTGGAAGCGGCACCGCTCCCCCGCCGCGATGGGCCTGCAGCCGCTGCCGGACGCTCCGCTGCGCCTGGCCGCCCTGCTCCTGATCGCCCGCGACCCGTCCGGCCCGGCAGAGCCCCGGCTCGAGCCGATCGCCTTCGACGAGGCGCTCTCGGTGCTGCTGCCCGAGCTGAGCCACTTCGCACGGCTGCCCGCGGCGCTGCACCACCTCGCGGGGCTGCTCGACTCCGTCGGCGGGGCCCGGGTGCTCCACTACCGCGAGGCGGAGACGGTGCTGCCGCTCCTGGAGCGCCTCGGGGAGGCGTCGCCGGTCGTCGCCGACGCGCCCGAGGCCGATGCGGCGGCGCCCGGCCCGGGTCTGCTCGCGCGCGCCGCCGGCGTCGAGTGGGTCGAGCGCGACGGAGTGGTCAGCTGCCTCCTCGACGAGCGGGTCGAGACGCTCACCGGGATCGGCCCGGTGCTGTGGCGTGCTCTCGGGACGCCCGCGACGGTCGACGCGCTGACCGGGGCCGTCGTCGCCGAGCACGGCGCCCCGCCCGCGGGCGACCCCCGGGCGCACGTCGAGGCCGTGCTCGACGCGATGGTCGAGCACGGCCTCGTGGTCCGCGGCGCCTGACGGCGCCGAGCGCGGCTAGCCCGTGCGGACGTTCGGCCCGACGGAGCCGCGGGCGATGAACAGGTCGAGCAGGTTCACGAGCCCCACCGCGCGGATGTAGAGCGCCGCGACGTCGTAGCGGCCGACGGGGAGCGCCTCGAGGGCGGCGGGCCCGGTCGGGTTGGTCGAGCGGTTCTGCGCGTTGACGTCGATCTGGATGACGTCCCGCAGGGCGGCGAAGACCGGGGTGATCGCGGTGGTGACAACGGCTCCGACAAGAGCAGGCAGGGCCGCGAGCAGCGGGTTCAGCACGTTCAGGACCAGGGTCAAGACGCTGGCGAGCACGCCAGCGCCGTTCAGCGGGATCCCGAGGATCCTGATGTTCTCGCGCAGCCGCTGTGTGAGCACGGTGACCAGCGACGTCGTGAAGGCGGTCAGGGCCGCCGCCGGAACGCCGAGTCCGCTGTCCACGAGGAGCGTCGAGTTCGGCGGGAGGTTGTTGAGGAAGGCGGAGTAGGAGCCGAACTGCGTGTTCCCGGGCTGCCCGGGAGCCGGCCCGAGGAGGGAGGCGAGATCGATGGTCAGTGTCGCCGGAGTCGTCCCGAGGCTCGCCTGGATCGGCTGACCTCCACCCGGCAGGTTCCCCGCGAGGATGGCGGCGGTGTCGACGGTGACAAGACCGATATTGCCGATCGTCGTCAGGGCGGTCGTCACTTGAGTGACGAGAGCTGTCAGCGCCGTCGACGTGAGCACCAGGTTCAGCCTGGTGATCTGGTAGTCGCGCTGCAGGTTGTCCGACCCGGGCACGCAGGCCGACTGAAGAGCTGCGCGTCCGGTGACGGCGCCGATCTGCAGAGTGAGCCCGGCAACGTTGGTCAGGAGGTCAGACAGATCCGGCCTGCCGACGGCGGCGAGGATCGCCTGCAGGTTGACGGTGCCGAAGTCGGGGTAGCTCCCCGAGGTCGGGGTCAGCGCCAGCTGGCCGGCATTGGTGATCGCACCGGAGGCTCCGCGGACGGTGCCGGTGGTGCTCGCCTCCGCGTACTGGTTGAGGGTGCCGACGCCGGCGGGAGCCGCCAGCGTGAGGAGGGAGGAGAGCGTGCCGGTCAGCCCGGTCGCGTTCACGGCGATGCCGTTCAGTACCGTGGCGTTGACGCCGCCCGTCACGACGACCGGGTCGGGCGGATTCGGTCCCGACGCCGGCGCAGTCGCCGTCACGCCCGAGACACCGGCGACATTGTCGAGGTTCACGCCGCCGAGGAAGCCGCTGAGGAGGCGTCCGCGGGCGACCGCCTGGAAGACCGTCCCCACCGGGAAGCAGCTGATCGAGACAGCGGAGGCGGACTGCGCCAGCATCACCGCGGGCACCGACCAGACCGCTCCGGCCACGACCGTCCGCCGTGCGAAGACGCCCGCGGAATTCGCGCTCTTCTTCTCGCTCTTATCGCTGATATCGCTGGATGCGAGCGGATTAGACTCCGACATTGGCGGCCCTCCGGTGCTGTCGCTCGACGTACACCCCTTGGCGCGTCGGCGGCAAACATAGCGAGAGAGGCGTCGCGATAAGAGGCGCTGGCGGATTTCTACTCGCACTGGCGGTGATCAGCGGAGAGGACGCGGAGAAGATGGCAGAGGACCCCCGGCTCCTTCTCTGGCGGCGCCGCCCGGACACGGCCTCCGTCGATCTGAACGGGCGCGTCCTGGTGCTCCCGCTGGACGTCTCCCCGATGGGCAGCCCCTACGCGCTGCGCGAGAGCGTGGCCGCGACCTGGCGGGCGCTCGACGACGAGCCGCAGGACTTCTCCGGCCTGGCCGACCGGCTCGCCCGCCTCCACTCCACCGATCCCGGCGCCATCGCCGACGACCTGGCGCGCGTGCTGAGCGGGCTGGAGGAGCTGCTCCTGGTCGAGAGCAGCCCGCGCGGCGAGGAGTCCCGATGAGCGTCGCGAGCGTCGTCGTCCCCAGCTACGCGGGGGCGGCCCGCCTGCCCCGCCTCCTCGCCGCCCTCGCGGCTCAGACCCACCGCGATCTCGACGTGGTCGTGGTCCTCGACGGCGTCGTCGACGCCAGCGAGCGCGCCCTCGACGCCTCCCCCGTGCCCGTGCGCCGCGTCGTGCTCCCCGAGAACCGGGGGCGCTCCGCCGCGCTCACCGCCGGCTTCGACGCCGCGCGGGGCGACGTGCTGATCCGCTGCGACGACGACCTCGAGCCCGGCCCGGGCTGGGCCGCCGCGCACGTCGGGGCCCATCGGGACGCGGTCGTCGGCGTCGTCGGCCTCTGCCCCGACGTCGACCCGGGCACCGCCTACTCCCGCGCCTACGGCCGGCCCGCCGGCGAGCGCTTCCGCCGCGGCGCCTACGCGGCGGGTTCCGACGCAGCCTGGCGCTACTGGGGCGGCAACGTCTCGGTGACGCGGACGACCTACGACCGGGTCGGCGGCTACAGCACCGACTACCGCGAGTACGGCTGGGAGGACGTCGACTGGGGCTACCGGCTGCACCGCCTGGGAGTGCCGGTGCGGATCGAGCCCGGCGCCGAGGCCCTGCACCACGGCGCCTCCGTCTCGGCGGCGGTCCGCAGCCGCCGCGCGTTCCTCTCGGGGGCGGCCCGCCGCACCTTCGAGCGGCTGCACCCCGAGCAGGTGCGGGAGGCGGTGCCCGCAGCCGGCGCGTGGGACGCGGTAGTGCGCCTCCTGGCCCGCGGCGGGAGCGAGCGGCGGACGGCACTGGTCGCGGGATTCGCGGACGCCGCGCTCGGAGTGGTGCCCCGCCCGGTCGGCGAGAAGCTGGTCGCGCTCGCCGTCGAGTCCGCTGCGATCGCGGGCTCCGACCGCGGCAGAGGGCGTCCCGCGCACGGGTGACGGCGGCGCGGATCGACGGATCCGCGGGCCCGGCAGCGGCGCCGACGCCGTGCGGGAGCCGATCTAGGCTTCCCCGCATGCGAGTCCTTCTGGTGGGCGGAGCGGGCTACATCGGGAGCCACACCGCCGTCGCGCTCCTCGAGAGCGGCCACGAGGTGCTGGTCGTGGACGACCTCTCGCACGCGAGCGAGCGGACCCTCGACGCGGTGGAGGAGCTGACCGGCTCGGTGGTCCCCCGCCTGATCGCCGACGCGCGCGACACGGCCGCGCTGACCCGCTTCCTCGCCGCCCACGGACCGGTCGACGCCCTGGTCCTGCTCGCCGGGCTCAAGTCGGTCGGCGACTCGGTGCGGCGGCCCCTCGAGTACTGGACGGTCAACGTCGGGCTCGCCACCGCGGCGTTCTCGGTCGCAGCGGAGGCGGGGATCCGCACCGTCGTGTTCTCGAGCTCGGCGGCCGTCTACAGCCCGGGCGGCGCGATGCCGGTCGGGGAGGACTCCCCCGCCGGGCTCAGCGCGGCGAGCCCCTACGGCGCGACCAAGCGCGTCATCGAGGAGATCCTCGGCGACGCCGCGCGCGCCGATCCCCTCCTGCGCGCGGTCAGCCTCCGCTACTTCAACCCCATCGGCGCGCACCCGTCGGGGCGGATCGGCGAGGATCCGGCCACGGCGCCGGGGAGCCTCCTGCCCGTGCTGACACGGGCCGCAGGCGACCCCTCCCGGTGCGTCGACGTCCTCGGCGACGACTACCCGACCCCCGACGGCACGGGGCTGCGCGACTACATCCACGTCTGCGACCTCGCGGCCGGGCACGTCGCGGCGCTCGAGCGCGCGCGGCCCGGGCACCGCGTCTACAACCTCGGCACGGGCTCACCGACGAGCGTCCTCGAGCTGATCGACGAGGTCGAGCGGGCGAGCGGGGAGACGGTCCGGTGGCGGGCCGTGGGGCGCCGGCCGGGCGACCTCGCCGCGAGCTGGGCCGACCCGGCGCGCGCCGACCGGGAGCTGGGCTGGCGGGCGGTGCGCACCGTGCGCGAGGGCGTCCGCGACCAGTGGCGGTGGCAGACCCTGCAGCGCATCGGCGTCTCCTGATCCTTCCGGCACGGCGTCACTGAAAGAGTGACTTCTTCCTCTCCGCGACTCTCCTCCATCGTTGTGATCTCCGAGGGAATAGCGCCTCCGCGACGCACTCCAGACGATCCTCGCCATTCCGCTCGCGGCTTATCCGGATTATCGGACTCTCCTTTCCCCGTCGTTCTGCGACGACTCGTACTCGCCTTTCGATTCCTTCTCCACGAGCCGGTTAGCTTCTACTGCACTGCTGATCGGTCACCGACGACGGATAAGCATTCGGAGCCGCTCCCGTCTCCGGATGGCCGCCCGATCCTCACCGCACGCCCGGGGGAAGGGGCCCATCATCACTGCCGTCATCGACGCGACCACCCGTTCCCGATCCGTCCCCCCGGTCGGTCCCGGCCTGATCGTGCACGAGTGGGTCGAGCGCCGCGGAGGCGCCGAGCGCGTGCTCGAGGCGATGACCGAGGCCTTCGCCGACGCCGACGTCCGCGTCCTCTGGAGCGACTGCGCCGAGGTCGTCGGCAGGCCCGTCTCGGAGTCCTGGCTGGCGCGCACGCCGCTGCGCCGCCACAAGGTCCTCGCCCTGCCGGCGATGCTGCCCACGTGGCGGCTCCCGGTCGGCGCCTCCCGCGAGTGGGTGCTGGTCAGCTCGCACCTCTTCGCCCACCACGTCCGCACCAGCGGACCGACCCGCAAGCTCGTCTACGCGCACACCCCGGCCCGCTACATCTGGGAGCCCGACCGCGACGGCCGCGGCAGCAGCCTCGCCGCCCGCACCGCGAGCCTGCTCCTCAAGCCGATCGACCGCCTCCGCGCCGCCGAGGCCTCCTCCATCGCGGTGAACAGCCTCTTCACCGGGCAGCGGGTGCGCGACGCGTGGCACCAGCCGTCGAGGGTCATCTACCCGCCGGTGAACACCGAGCTGCTCTCGACGATCACCGACTGGCGCTCCCCGCTCGACGACGACGAGCTGCGCCTCCTCGACTCGCTCGCGCGGCCGTTCATCCTGGGCGCCTCGCGGTTCGTCCCCTACAAGCGCCTCGAGAAGGTCATGGACGCCGGAGCCCGCACCGGGCTGCCGGTCGTCATCGCCGGGCACGGCCCCTGGGAGGCGCGGCTCCGCGCCTACGCCGAGGAGATCCGGGCCGACGTGACCTTCGTCATCTCGCCCTCCGACCAGCTGATCCGCGCGCTCTACGCGCAGGCGCTCGTGTACGTCTTCCCCGCCGTCGAGGACTTCGGGATCATGCCCGTCGAGGCGATGGCCTGCGGGACGCCGGTCATCGGGACCGACATCGGCGGAGTGCGCGAGAGCGTGTCCCTCGCCGGCGGGGGCGTCATCGCCGACCTCGAGGGCGATCCGGACTGGAGCGACCTGCTGCGCCGTGCGCTCGCGCTCGACGTCGACGCCTTCCGGGCCCGGAGCCGGGTCTTCTCGCGCCGGCGCTTCATCGCCGAGATCCAGGACTGGGTCGCCGAGCAGACCGCCTGACGACGGCGCTCCCCGCCGCGGGAGGCCGTCCGTGCGCGCGTCACCGTGCGTGCGGACGACCCTCCCGCGGCGGGATCAGAACAGGCCGCGCGGGGGCTCGATCGAGGCGAGGACGCCGGGGGCGGCGATCACGCTGAGGCGGCCGACCTCCTCCGGGGTCAGCTCGGGCAGGCGCTGCGCGAGGTCGAGGAAGCGCTCGATCTCGGACTCCTCGAGCACGTCGGCGGCGAGCGTGCGGAACTTCGACACGTACTGCTCTCGGCTGAACGGGTGCGCGCCCAGCGGGTGCGCGTCCGCCACCGCGATCTCGTCGACGATCGTCGTGCCGTCCGTCATCAGGATCTCGACGCGGGCGCCGAACGCCTTCTCGCCCGGATCGGTGGAGTGGTAGCGGCGCGTCCACTCCGCGTCCTCCTGCGTGGTGACCCGGTGCCAGAGCGCGATCGTGCCGGCGCGGGCGGCCCGCTCGGGGGCGTAGCTGTGCACGTGGTGCCAGGCGCCGTCCTGCAGCGCCACCGTGAAGATGTACGGCACGGAATGGTCCAGCGTCTCGCGGGACGCGGCCGGGTCGTACTTCTGCGGGTCGTTCGCGCCCGAGCCGATCACGAAGTGCGTGTGGTGCGAGGTGTGCAGGACGATCCGCTCGACGCGCTCGGGATCGGCGGCCTCGGGGTGCGTGCGGTGCAGGCGGCGGGCGAGGTCGATCAGCGCCTGCGCCTGGTACTCGGCCGAGTGCTCCTTCGTGTACGTGTCGAGGATCGCGCGCTTGGCCTCGCCGCGGTCGGGCAGCGGGACGTCGTAGCTCGCGTCGGCGCCGTCGAGCATCCAGGCGATGACGCCGTCCTCGCCCTCGTAGATCGGCGACGGGCTGGTCTCGCCGCGCATCGCCCGGTCGACCGCCTCGATCGCCATCTTCCCCGCGAAGGCCGGCGCGTACGCCTTCCAGCTCGAGATCTCGCCCTTGCGCGACTGCCGCGTGGCGGTCGTCGTGTGCAGGGCCTGCGCGACGGCCTGCTCGATCGTCGCGACGTCGAGGCCGAGCAGCGTGCCGATCCCGGCCGCGGCCGAGGGGCCGAGATGCGCGACGTGGTCGATCTTGTGCCGGTGCAGGCTGATCGCGCGCACCAGGTCGACCTGGACCTCGTAGCCGGTGACGATGCCGCGGACGAGCTGCGCCCCGCCGATGCCCGCGTGCTGGGCGACGGCGATCAGCGGAGGGATGTTGTCGCCCGGGTGCGAGTACTCGGCCGCCAGGAACGTGTCGTGGTAGTCGAGCTCGCGCACGGCGACTCCGTTGGCCCAGGCCGCCCACTCGGGCGAGACCCGGCGGGCCGGGTCGACGCCGAGGACGACCGAGCCCTGGCCGCCGATGGAGGCGGGGTGCGCGAGAGCCTGCGCGCGGGCGGCGACGACCGGGCGGCGCAGGAGCGACGCGGTGGCGACGGCGGCGTTGTCGATGACCCGGTTGACCACCATCTCGGCGACCTCGTCGTCGATCTCGACCGGATCGGCGGCGACCTCGGCGAGCGCGTGGGCGAGCTGCCCGTGTCGCGGGAGCTCCTCGTCGCTGCGGTGGACGCGGACGTGGTGTTCGTGCACGGGCGGCTCCTTCGTCTCTCCCCCAGGCTATCGCCCGCCTCCGGCCCCGGCCGCGCGGGCAGAATGGGCGGATGTCCTCCCCCACGCGCGTCGCGGCGCTCGACTGCGGCACCAACTCCCTCCGCCTGCTGATCGCCGACGTGGAGGGCGGCCGCCTCCGGGACGTCCAGCGCCGCACCGAGCTCGTGCGGCTGGGCCGCGGAGTCGACCGCACCGGCCGCTTCGATCCGGCCGCGCTCGAGCGGACCCTCGCCGTCACCCGCGAGTACGCGGCCGCCGCGCAGGAGGCCGGCGCCGAGCACCTCCGCTTCGTCGCCACCTCGGCCACCCGCGACGCGGCCGACCGCGAGGACTTCCTCGCCGCCGTCGAGCGGATCCTCGGCGTCACCCCGGAGACGATCTCCGGCGAGGAGGAGGCGCGGCTCTCCTTCCGCGGCGCGGTCTCGGCCGTCGACTCCGCCCGGCCCGTGCTGGTCGTCGACCTCGGCGGCGGCTCGACCGAGCTCGTGCTCGGCGGAGCGGAGCCGGAGCAGGCGCACTCGATGGACGTCGGCAGCGTCCGCCTGACCGAGCGCCACCGCCGGGCCGCCGCGCCGACGGAGGGCGAGCGCGCGGCGATCCGGGCGGACGTGGGCGCCGCGCTGGCCGCCTCCTCCGTCGACCTCTCGCAGGCCCGGAGCGTCGTCGGCGTCGCCGCGACCGTGCTCACGATCACCGCGCACGTCCTCCGCACCACCGACCGCGCCGCGCTCGAGACGTCCCTCCCCCTCTCCGACGTCCTCGCCGCCTGCGACGAGCTCGCCGCGCTGTCTCCGGAGGGGACGGCGGCCCTCCCCTGGGTCCGCCCGGGGCGCGAGGACGTGCTGGCGGCCGGCGCGCTGGTCTGGGGCGAGGTCCTCCGCACGGTCCACGAGGCGTCGCCGGGCGTCGACCGGGTCCGCTCGACCGCGCACGACATCCTCGACGGCATCGCGCTCGGCCTCGCCTGACGCCCGCGCGGGTCAGGCGGTGAGGGCGCTCCCGGAGTCGCGCGGGAGCCGGGCGGCGGCGGCGAGCGGCACGAGGGTCAGCACCGCGAGGGCGAGGAAGGCGACGCGGTAGGGGACGAGGCCGGGCCCGATCGCGGTGCCGACGGCGAGCGCCACCGCGCCCACTGCGACTCCGAGTCCGGCCGCGATCTGCTGCGTGGTGGCGTTGAGGGTGTTCGCGCCCGACATCCCCTCCTGCGGGACCTCGGCGAACGTGACGGTGTTGTAGGCCGTGAAGCCCGCCGAGCGGGCCACTCCGCTCAGCACCAGCAGCGCCACCACGAGCGCCACCGGAGTCGCCGGCTCGAGGAACGCCATCGCCGCCATGCACGCCGCCCCCACCGCGCTCGCCGCGACCAGCACCCCGCGGAAGCCGAGGCGCCGCAGCAGAGGAGTCGTGGCCGGCTTGATCGCCAGGTTGCCGACGAAGAGCGCCAGCACCACGGAGCCGGCCTGCACCGGGCTCCAGCCGAACGCGTCCTGGAACAGCAGCGGGAGCAGGAACGGCACCGCGTTCACGGTCGCCCGGTAGAGCGATCCGCTCGCGTTGGCGACCCGGAAGGTGCGGAAGCGGAAGGCGTCGAGCCGCACGAGCGGATGCTCGGCGCGGCGCAGGTGCCGCACGGCGAGCGCCGTCACGACCGCGCCGACGAGCAGCGGCGCCACCGCCCGCCCGTCGAGCTCGGAGCCGGTGAGGAGCCCCGCCGCTCCGACCAGCGCGCCGAGCCCGACCGCGACGAGCACCAGCCCCGTGACGTCGAGCGGGGGCGGCGCGCTCTCGGCGGTGCCGGGGACGATCCGGCGCGCGATCGCGAACGCGACGACCCCGAGGGGCAGGTTGATCAGGAAGATCCAGTGCCAGGAGGCGACGGTCGTGAGCAGCCCGCCGAGGAACGGCGCGATCACGGGGGCGACCAGACCCGGCCAGACCAGGATCGCGATGGCGTGGATGATCCCCTCCCGCGGAGTCGCCCGCAGCACCGCGAGCCGGCCGACCGGCACCATCAGCGCGCCGCCGACGCCCTGCAGGACTCGGGCGCCGACCAGAAGCGGCAGCGTGGGGCTGAGCGCGCAGAGCAGGGAGGCGAGGGTGAAGACGGCGATCGCGCTGGTGAAGACGCGGCGCACACCGAAGCGCTCGCTGAGCCAGCCCGAGGCCGGAATGAGGACGGCGACGGTGAGGAGGAACGCGGTGACGGTGATCGAGACCGCGGCGGAGTCGACGCCCAGGTCGGCGGCGATCGCGGGCGCGGCGGTCGTCACGATCGTGGCGTCGAGGTTCTCCATGAAGAAGCAGCCGGCGACGAGCAGCGCGAGGGAGCGGTGGCGGGGGTCCGTGCTGTCCTCCTCGGCGTGGGGCTGTCGGCGGCGAGCGTAGCGCGGCGACGGCGCGGCCGCCGGGCGGGTACCGTCGCAGCATGAGCGCTGCAGCCGAGACCAGGACGATCCAACTCCGACGCTACGAGCTGATGGACGGGGTGATGGACGACTTCCTCGCCTGGTTCCCCGAGCGGATCGTGCCGGCGCGCGAGGCCCACGGCTTCCGGATCGAGTTCGCCTACGCCGACCGCGAGGTGAACGAGTTCGTCTGGGCGGTCAGCACGGCCGGCGACGCCGACGCGTTCGCCGAGGTCGAGCGGGCGTACCTGGCCTCGCCCGAGCGCGACGCCGCCTTCGCGGGCGAGCCGAAGCGCGTCGCGGTGCAGCACGTGCGGCTGGTCGAGCGGATCGTCTGACCCGGGCGGCGTCCGAGCCGAGCGGCGTCCGACCCGGGCGCCGTCGTCTCCGGGGCGCCGCCGACTCCGGGCGCCGTCGGGTCCGGGCCCGTCAGCTCCGGGCGCGCCGCACGGCCGCGAGGACGCCGCGGACCACGAGCGTCCCGACCGCGATCGACCCGATCGCTCCGGTCAGGCGCGCCCAGACGTGCTTCGGCCGGTCGATCCCGGCACGGTCGGCGGGCGAGGGGAGCGAGGCGGGCGCGAGCGTGCGTCCCGCGGCTCCCGCCTCGGCCATGTGGGCGAGCCGGCGCACGGCCTCGCGGTTGCGGATCCAGAGGAACGAGTGCATCAGCGGCTTCGGGACGAGCGTGCCCGGGCCCTTCACGGGGGCCTCGTGCATCCGCACCTTCGCGCCGCGCGCGTGCGGCTCGACCTCGACGTGCACCCGGGCCTCGCCGAGCGGCCAGCCGGCGGCCTGGATGACCATCCGGCGAGGCGGGTCCCACTCGAGAACCGTGGTGCGGTCGTCGATCACGAGCGGCCACAGGCCGAAGGAGTGGTGCAGCTGCGAGCCCACGTGCGGGAAGTCGGCGTCGACCTTCCGCATCCGCGACGCGCCGACGACCCAGCTCGGGAACAGCCAGCCGGAGGCGAGCACCGCGAAGACGGACTCGGGCGGGCAGTGGACGACGCGGGTGGTGCGGGACATCGCGGACTCCTTCGAGTGGTGGTGGGGCGCGTGGGGGCGCCGTCCCTCAGCCTGGCAGGCCGGGGGCGGCGACGGGCGCAGCGCAACGGCGGCGGCTCAGGCCGGGCGCGCCTCCGGCGACAGGTCGGGCGACTCGCGCACCCCGAACTCGTGCCGCAGCGCGCTGCGGGCGGCGTGCCAGCCGGCCATGCCGTGCACGCCCGGCCCGGGCGGGGTGGACGAGGAGCAGAGGTAGAGCCCCTTCGCGGGCGTCCGCCACGGGTCGGTCGTGGGGACCGGGCGCGAGAGCAGCTGCGCGACGCTCGCGGCGCCGGCGGCGATGTCGCCGCCCAGATAGTTCGGGTTGTAGGCCTGCATGTCGCGGGCGGTCATCGAGGAGGCGCCGATCACGCGGTCGCGGAACCCGGGGGCGAAGCGCTCGATCTGGGCGGTGATCGCCTCCTGCTGGTCGGCGGGCGAGTACCGGGGGACGTGCGTGTACGCCCAGAGGACGTGCTTGCCCTCGGGCGCCCGGGTCGGATCGGCGATCGAGGGCTGCGCCACCAGCACGTAGGGGCTGCGGCTGTGCCGGCCGCGCTTCACGTCGCGCTCGGCGGCCGCGATCTCGGCGCGGCTGCCGCCCACGTGCAACGTGCCTGCGCCGGCGAGCTCCGGGTTCGTCCACGGCACCGGCCCGTCGAGGGCGAAGTCGACCTTGGCCACGCCGTTGCCGTAGCGGAAGCGCTGGAGGGCCGCGGCGTACGCCGGGGGCAGCCGGTCCCCCGCCATCGCGAGCAGCGCCGTCGGCGTGCCGTCGACGAGCACGGCGCGGGCCGGGGGCAGCTCGGAGAGCGAGGTCACCTCGACGCCGGTCTCGATGGTGCCGCCGTGCGCCCGGAGGTCGTCAGCGAGCGCGTCGACGATCGACTGGCTGCCTCCGATCGGCACCGGCCAGCCGCGCGCGTGGGCGTAGGCGCCGAGCGCCAGGGCGGCCGCGGCCGTCGACGGGCTCGGCATCGGGCGGATCGAATGCGCGGCGACCCCGGAGAACATCGCCGGGGCGACGTCGTCGCGGAAGCGCAGGTTCCACACCGGGGTGCCCTGCTCGAGCACCCGCAGTCCGAAGCGGATCAGCACGCTCGGGTCCGTCGGGATCCGCAGCAGCGCGTCGTTCGTGAAGCCCGCGACGCGGTCGGCCCGCTCGGAGAGAGGTCCCATCAGGGCGCGCCACGCCGCTCCGTCGCGCCCCAGCGCCTCGGCCGTGCGGTCGAGGTCGCGGTAGGCGATGCCCGCGCGGCCGCCGTCGAGCGGATGCGCGTACGAGATCTCGGGGACGACCAGCTCGATGCGCCGGTCGAGCCCGAAGGCGCGGAAGAAGCCGGACGCGAGCGCCATCGGGTGCACCGCCGAGCAGACGTCGTGGTGGAACCCGGGCAGCGTCAGCTCCGCCGTGCGCGCGCCGCCGCCGATCGTCTCGTTGCGCTCGAGCACGGTGACCGAGAGCCCGGCCCGCGCGAGCGTGACCGCGGCGGCGAGGCCGTTGGGCCCCGCCCCGATGACGACGGCGTCGACCACGGTCACTTCCTCCGCAGGGCCGAGACGACGCCCGCGGCGCCGGCGGCGAGGGCCGCGGCGGCCCCCGCGTAGCTCAGGGCGCGGTGGCGGATCATCCAGATCTGGGGCGTCATGGTGTGCGCGCGGTCGCTGAAGAGGCCGCGCGCGCCGTGATCGCCGGGGACCGGCTCGTAGACGTTGTTCGGCAGCATCGGCTCCGTCTTGTCGGGGGCCTGCTGACCGTCGAAGGCGCTGCGGGCGAGGTACCAGTCCATGAAGCGCCCGGCGAAGCGGTCGCCGAGGATGGTGCCCGCGGTCGGCTCGCCGACCCACGTGCGGCGGCGCGGCTTGTCGGCCACGTCGGCGATCGCGATCGCCCCCACCTCGGGCTCGTAGATCGGCGGCACGGGCTGCGGGTGGTGCGGCAGCTGCGACTTCACCCAGTTGAACTGGATGGTGTTGAGCGCCGGCATGTCGACCTCGGACAGGCGCACGCGGCTCTTCGCGTGCAGCAGCTCCGCGGTGACGGCCTCGGTGAAGCCTCGGGCGCCGAACTTGGAGGCGCAGTACGCGGCCTGCAGCGGGATGCCCCGGTGCGCGAGGGCGGAGCCGACCTGGATGACGTGCCCGCGGTCGCGCGGGGTCATCCGGGAGAGGGCTGCGCGGGTGCCGTTGACGAAGCCGAAGAAGTTGACGCCCACGGCGCGCTCGAAGTCGGCGGGCTCGGTCGAGAGGAACTCGCCGAAGACGCCGACCATCGCGTCGTTGACCCACAGCTCGATCGGGCCGAGCTCGGCCTCGACCCGGTCGGCCGCCGACTCGACGGCCTCGCGGTCGGCCACGTCGGTCGGGATGCCCAGCCCGCGCCGGCCCTTCTGCTCGATCTCGGCGACCGTGGCCGCCAGTCCGTCCTCGCCGCGCGCCAGCACGGCGACGTCCCAGCCGCGGGAGGCGAGCTCGCGGACCGTGGCGCGTCCGAGCCCGGCCGTGCCGCCCGTGACGACGGCGACTCCGCGGCTCATGCGCGGGCCTCGCGGGAGGAGGTCTCGAGGCGGGGGTGCTGCGTCATGGTGCGGGCTCCTTCGTGAGGGCGCGGTGTGCGTCGGGAGTCCCACGCTAGGCGGGAGCGGCGGCGCGGCGCGCGGGGTTGCGCCCGATCGGTGGAGAGCTCGGTGGATCCGCGCCCGGGGAGGAGAATCGCTCCCGACAGCTCCCGGCTCTCCTCCAGAGACCGCCGCCAGACTGACGCCCGCCCGAGCACCCTCCGACCGGATCGACGCATGACCTCTCTCCTCGACCTGAGCCTCGTCTCCGGCCCCTTCGTCGTCGCCGTCTACGTGCTCGCGATCGGAGCGCTCCTCCTCCTGCTCGCCGCCCACGTCCGCGCTCCCCGCCGCGGGCGCTCCCGACGCGGCGGGATCGCCGTCGCGGTCCTCCTCCTGGGCCTGATCGGCGGCGCCGCCCTGGCCGCCCTCGTCGACGGGCCCGACGGCCCGTTCGGCGTCGACTTCACGCCGGTCACCCGGGTCGCGATCGGCCTCGGGATCGGCGGATTGGGCGTCGCCCTGGTCGTCCTCGGGCACGCGATCGCCCGCCGCCGCGCGCGGGGGGTTCTCGCATCGCTCGCGGCCGGAGTGCTCGTCGTCGCGGCGGCCGCGATGACCGTCAACATCGACTTCGGCCAGTACCCCACGGTACGCAGCGCGCTCGGGATCAGCGCGTACTCCGACTCCTCCGTGCCGGTCGCCGCCGCGGACGGACCGCACTCGGACCTCGCGACCTGGACGGCCCCGGCCGGGATGCCCGCCGTCGGCTCGGTCTCGACGGTCGCCATCCCCGCCACCGCGTCGGGCTTCCCGGCCCGCGACGCCGTGGTCTACCTCCCGCCCGCGGCCCTCACCGCGACCCCGCCGCTGCTGCCGGTGATGATCATGCTCTCGGGGCAGCCGGGGTCGCCCTCCGATCCGCTCTCGACCGAGAAGTTCCAGCAGACCCTCGACGCCTACGCCGCCGCGCACGCCGGCCTCGCGCCGATCGTCGTGTCGCCCGACCAGCTGGGCGATCCGGACAGGAACCCGATGTGCGTCGACTCGCCGCTCGGGAAGTCGGCCACCTACCTCACCGTCGACGTCCCGAACTGGATCCGCGCCAACCTGCCGGTGCTCGGCGACGCGCAGCACTGGGCGATCGGCGGCCTCTCGCAGGGCGGGACCTGCTCGATCCAGCTCGGCGCCGGCCACCCGTCGCTCTTCGGCAACATCGTCGACGCCTCGGGCGAGCTCGCGCCGACCCTCGGCAGCGAGGCGGCGACGGTCGCGCAGGGGTTCGGCGGCGACCAGGCCGCCTACGAGGCCGCGAAGCCGGTGAACGTCCTCGCGGAGAACGCCCCCTACACCGGCACCGTCGCGATCTTCGGAGTCGGCGCAGAGGACACCTCGTTCCTCCCCGGGGCGAAGGCCGTCTACGCCGCGGCCGTCGCCGCCGGCATGAGCGCCACCTACCTCGAGGTGCCGGACAGCGCCCACGACGTCACGGCGTGGTCGGCGACCTTCGACAAGGGCCTCGAGATCCTCGCCGACCGCTGGAAGCTCGTCCCCGCCTCCTGAGCGGCTCCGTGCCTCAGGCGCTCTCGACCAGCCGGACCGCCGCCTCGATCCCGCCGCTCCACGGCGCCCCGTGTCCCGGGACCACCCAGCGCGCCCCGGTGGGCAGGAGCGCCCGGAGCGACGCGAGCGCCTGCTCCGGCTCGTCGGTGAAGGGCGCGGGCTGCGGACCTGTGCGACCGGTGAGCACGTGGCGGGTGGTCAGCCCGTCGCCGACGAAGACCGCGTCGGCCAGCGGCACGTGCACGGCGATGCTCCCCGGGGAGTGGCCCGGGAGCGCGATCACGCGGGGAGCGCCCGGCAGGTCGAGCGTCTGCCCGTCGTGCACCTCGACGACCTCGGTGAGCGGCGGGACCGTCGCGATGCCCTTCCGCAGCGCGTAGGCCGCGAAGCCGAGGAGCGGCAGGACGCGCAGCCGCGGTGTCGCGGTCCTCGGCTTCGCCCCGCCCTTCGCCCGCTCGGCGTCGGCGGCGTGCACGTGGACCGGCACGCCGTGGTCGCGGCGCAGGCGCTCGGCGAAGCCCACGTGGTCGGAGTCGCCGTGGGTCAGCACTACGCCGCGCACGTCGTCGAGGGTGCGGCCCATCGCGCGCAGCTCGGCCAGGAGCTCCGGCCAGAGACCGGGCAGGCCGGCGTCGATGAGGGTGACGCCCTCGTCGGTGTGGACGAGGTGGACGGCGACGATGTCGGTGCCGATGCGGCGCAGGTGGGGTCCGAGTTCCATGATGGCTACGCTAGTTAGCCATCATGGCTACTGTCAATAGCTATACTCGGCGCATGCCCACTCCCGACCGCACCTCCCTCGAGGCGATCGTGCGCGCCGCCGGCGAGCTCCTCGAGCGCGACGGGCTCGCCGGGGTCACGATGCAGGCCGTCGCACAGAGCGTCGGAGTCCGCGCCCCCTCCCTCTACAAGCGCGTCGAGGGACGCGAGACGCTGATCCGCCTCGTCGCCGCGGACGCCCTGACCGTGCTCGCCGACCGCCTCGCCGACGCCCCGGACGCCGCCGCGCTCGCCGACCGCCTCCGCGCCTTCGGCCACGAGCGGCCGGCCGCGTTCCTCCTCGTGATGGCCCCCGCTCCCGGCACGCCCGTCACCGCCCAGGAGTACCGCGACGCGGCGAGCGCCCGCCTGCTGGACCTCACCGCGCAGCTGGCGGGCGAGGAGGACGCCCTCGAGGCGGCGCGCACGCTGACCGCCTGGGCGACGGGGTTCATCGGGATGGAGATCACCGGCGCCTTCACCCTCGGCGGCGACGTGGAGAGCGCCTGGCGCTTCGGGCTGGGGCGGATCGTCTCCGCGCTCGCTCCGGCCGCGTCGCGCTGAGCGCCGCCGCTCAAGCCCGGCGGAGCGCCGCCTCGTCCTCGAGGAACCGCGGACGGCACGCGACGATCCCGCTGACCAGCAGCACCGCCACTCCGGCGAACAGCAGCGCGTACGCGCCGCCCCAGTCCCCCTGCACCTCGTAGAGCACGCCGATCAGCAGCGGACCGAGGCAGGCGAGCCCGTAGCCGAGCCCCTGCGTGGCGCCGGAGAGGGTCGAGGAGCCGGTGGTCGTCCGCGTCCGCGCGTTCACGAGCGTCAGCGTCATCGGGAACGTGCTGACGCCGAGCCCGAGGCAGACCACCCACGCCACGGCACCCTCCAGCGGAGCGACGACGAGGCCCGCGTAGCCGACGGCGAGCAGCACGCAGCACACCACCACGACCACGACCGGGTTGCGCATCCCCAGAGTCAGCGGCGGCACCACGAAGGCGGCGGCGAGGCCGAACACCGAGAACAGCGCCAGCAGCGCCCCGCCCTGCGCCGGATCCGCGCCCGCGTCGACGAGGATCGTCGGCAGCCAGGTGATGATCCCGTAGGTATGCAGACCGGTCATCCCGAGCATCAGCACCATCGCCCAGAGCAGCGGCGTGCGCCACGCCCCGTCCACGCGGCCGCCGGCGGCGGCCGGAGCCGCCCCGCCTCCTCCGCGGGCCGCGAGCGCCGCCCAGAGCAGGCAGGCCGCGGCCGTCATCACGGCCCAAATACCGATCGCCCAGCGCCACCCCGCTGTCGAGGCCAGCGGCACCGCGACCAGCGGAGCGACGAACTGGCCCACCTGCAGCAGCGCCAGGTAGAGCGAGCTGACCGTCTTGATCCGCTCGGCGAAGTACCGCTTCACGATCGGCACGATGAGCACGTTCGTGGTGCCCACGCCCGCGAAGGCGACGACGGTCGAGAGCACCAGAGCGACCGGGCTCGGGCTGAGCGCGCGGAGGGCGATGCCCAGTGTGGTCACCAGCGTCGCGATCGCGAGCGTGCGCTCCAGGCCGATCCGGCGCGAGACGGCCGCGGCGACGAAGCCGAAGACGGCGAAGGAGGCGGTGACGATCGTCCCCAGCGCCCCGTAGAGCGAGGGCCCGAAGCCGAGATCGGCGCCGATCGTGTCGAGCAGCGGGCTGAAGCCGGTGACGGCGGTGCGGAGGTTCAGCGCGGTGATCGCGATGGCGGCGAGGGCCAGGAGGGCGGTGGCGCGGAGCGTCGGTGCTGCGGTCATGGAGTCCCCGAGAGATAGGATGATGGGATGAATCCTGGCGAGTCTAGCCCCGCGGCGCCGTTCCAGCGCGAGAGCGTGATCGACCACGTCACGGCGCTGTTCCACGAGGAGATCCGCTCCGGCCGCTGGGCCGTCGGCGAGCGGATCCCGGTGGAGGCCGAGCTCGCCCGCTGGACCGGCGCCGGACGCAACTCCGTCCGCGAGGCCGTCCAGGCCCTCGTGCAGGCGGGCCTCGTGCGGCGGGAGCAGGGGCGCGGCACGTTCGTCACCGCGCGCTCACAGCTCGCCGAGTCGCTGCGCCGCCGCATCCCGAGCGCCGCCCGCCGGGAGGGCCTCGAGCTGCGGTTCGCGATCGACGGGGCGACGGCCGCGCTGGCGGCCGAGCGCCGCACCGGGGAGGACGTCGCCGCCCTCCGTGCCCTGCTGGCCCGCCGGGCCCGCTCGTGGGAGGCGCCGGAGCTCGCCGAGCGGATCGCCGCGGACACCGCGCTGCACCGGGCCGTCGTCGTCGCGACCCACAACGACCTGTTCGTCGAGCTCTACGACGGCCTCACCGGCATGTTCGAGTCGGTGCTGGAGGAGGACGTCGTCGGCGAGGAGGACGTGCACGCCCGCCAGCACGCCGAGCTGGTCGAGGCGATCGCCGCGGGCGACGCCGAGGGGGCGCGGCGCCGGATCGAGGAGCTGCTCGCGCCGCTGCTGGCCGAGGCGCAGCAGGGCGTCTGAGGGGAATCCTCCGCGGCCGGCGGCGGACGGCACGCGCTCGCGGCCGGTTCCGTGCCGCCCGCCGTGTGGGATCAGCCCCGCGGACGCCGGGTCGACCAGAGCGCCCACGCCACCAGCAGCGGCTGGAACGCGAGGCGCACGGCGCGCTTGCGGTCGGTGTCGAGGCCGAAGGCGCTCGTCCGCGTCACCCATTGCGAGACGTTGCCCGGGAAGATCGCGGTGAAGAAGGCGGCGGCCGCGGCTCCGACCAGCGGCGCCCGGCGGCGCGCGAGCACCAGCGAGGCGCCCAGGCCGATCTCGACCACGCCCGAGGCGAGCACGACCGCGTCCTTGTCCAGCGGCACCCACTCGGGCACCTGCGCCTGGAACTCCTCCCGCTTGCGGGTGAGGTGGCTCACCCCCGCGAAGAGGAGGGCGGAGCCGAGGAGCACCTTGGCGCCGGTGCGGAGGAGGGAGGGGGAGGAGGATGTCATGCGCTCCATCGTTCCCGATGCGGGCCGCCGCCGCCGCCGTGGCGCGGCCACTGCGCACGAACGTGCCGGTGTCGGAGGCGGCGCCTAGTCTGATCGCGTGACTGACCGCATCCTCGTCCTCACCACCGGTGGCACCGTCGACAAGGAGTACTCGCTCGCGGGCGAGCTCGAGATCGGCGCCCCGATGGTGCCGCGCCTGCTCGCCCCGGTGCTCACCACGCTCGAGTTCCGCGTCGAGGAGGTCCTCGCCAAGGACAGCCTCGAGCTCGACGACGCCGATCGGGCCCTCATCCGCGAGCGGGTGCTCGCCGCCGAGGAGGACCGGATCGTCCTCACCCACGGCACCGACACGATGACCGCGACGGCCGAGGCCCTCGGCGTCGTCCGCGATCGGGTGGTCGTCCTCACCGGCGCGATGCAGCCCGCACGGATGCTCGACAGCGACGCCGCGTTCAACCTCGGCACCGCGGTGGCCGCCGTGCAGCTGCTGCCGCCGGGCGTCTACCTCGCGATGAGCGGGCGGGTGCTGCCCGCCGGCTCCGTGGTGAAGGACCGGTCGATCGGGGTGTTCCTCCCGGCCTGAGCCGGACCAGGATCGAGGGGCGCCCGCGGACGGGCTCCCGGCCGGACCGGCGTCAGGCCTCGGCGAGCTCCGCGGTGCAGGCCGCGCAGAGCCCGAAGACGTCCACGACGTGGTGCGCGTCCGTGAAGCCGTTCTGCGACGCGACCGAGCGCGCCCACTCCTCGACCTCGTCGGCCGCGATCTCGACCGTCAGCCCGCAGCGGCGGCAGATCAGGTGGTGGTGGTGCGTCCCCGGCGTGCAGGCGCGGTAGAGGCTCTCGCCCTCGGGCGACTGCAGCGAGTCGGCCTCGCCCTCCACGGCCAGGTCCGAGAGCGCGCGGTAGACCGTCGCGAGCCCGATCGGCGAGCCGGAGGCGTGCAGCGCACTGTGCAGGCCCTGGGCGCTGACGAAGTCCTCGCGACGCCCGAGAGCCTCGCGCACCGCCTCGCGCTGCCACGTGTTGCGCTTGACCACTGGACCACCTCCACTCCGCACGACCCGGGCCACGCTACCGCCCCCCGCCGACGGCGAGCCGGGAGCGCCGGACGCCCTTGCGGCCGATGATCCGGCAGACCGCGTAGATCGCGAACGAGATCGTCGTCACGTAGGGGCTGATCGGGATCGATCCGCCCAGCGCGAGCAGGATGCCGCCCACCAGCGCGCCGACGGCGAAGAGCACGCTCAGCAGCGGCACGACCACCGGCGAGGCGGAGAGGCGCAGTGCCGCGGCCGCCGGCGTCACCAGGATCGCGAGCACGAGCAGCGAGCCGACGATCTGCACCGAGACGGCGACCGCGAGGCCGAGCAGGAGCATGAACGCGATCGAGAGCGCCCGGGTGGGGATGCCGCGCGCGGCCGCCACGTCGGCGTCGACGCTCGCGAAGGTGAGGGGGCGCCAGATCAGCGCGAGACCGACGAGGACGACCACCGAGATGCCGATCAGCCATCCGAGCTGCGGGTCGTCGACCGCGACGATCTGCCCGGTGAGCAGGCCGAACTTGTTCGCGCTGCGGCCCGGGTAGAGAGCCAGGCAGAGGATGCCGATGCCGAGTCCGAACGGCATCAGCACCGCGATGATCGAGTTGCGGTCGCGGGCGCGCGAGCCGAGCACGCCGATCAGGACCGCCGCGATCAGCGAGCCGACGATCGATCCCTCGACGACGCCGACGCCCAGCAGCAGACCTGCGGACGCCCCCGCGAACGAGAGCTCGCTGATGCCGTGGACCGCGAAGGCCATGTCGCGCGACATCACGAAGACGCCGATGAGCCCGCCGACCACTCCGAGGACCGCGCCGGCGATCACCGAGTTCATCAGGAGCGACAGCAGCGCTCCGTAGTCCGAGAAGTCGAAGATCTGCGACCAGACGTCCGTCACGACTGCCCCTCCTCGTGCTCGTGCACGTGCGAGTGGTCGGGGGCGCCGACCACGATGACCCGGCCCCGGGCGCGGATCACGTCGACGGGTGCGTCGTAGAGCTCGCTGAGCACCTCCGAGCGCAGGACCTCGTCGGGGGTGCCGATCCGGAATCGGCCGCCGGCGAGGTAGAGCACGCGGTCCACCATGCCGAGCACCGGATTCACGTCGTGCGTGACGAAGAGGACGCCGAGGTTCCGCTCGCGGCGGTGCCGGTCGATCAGCTCGCTGACCGCCCGCTGGTGGGCGAGGTCGAGCGCGATCAGCGGCTCGTCGCAGAGCAGGAGCGCCGGGTCGCCCGCGAGCGCCTGGCCGACGCGGACGCGCTGCTGCTCGCCGCCGGACAGGCTGCCGATGGGGGCGTCGGCGAAGGCGGTGGCGCCGACGGCCTCGAGCAGCGCGTCGACGGCCGCGCGCCGGGAGCGGGAGGGCAGGGGCAGGCCGAACCGGTGGCCGTCGATCCCGAGCCCGAGCAGATCGCGCGCGCGCAGCGGCGTGCCCTCGTCGGCGAGCTTCTGCTGCGGGATGTAGCCGATGCGCCGGTTGCCGCGGTGCACGGGCTCGCCGAGCACCTGCAGCTCCCCCGCGCTCAGCTGCTGCTGGCCGAGCACCGCGCGCAGGAGGCTCGTCTTGCCGGAGCCGTTCGCGCCGAGCACCGCGACGAACTCGCCGGCGCGCACGTCGAGGTCGACGCCGCTCCACAGCTCGCGGTCGCCGAAGCGGAGGCCGGCGCCGCGCAGCCGCAGCACGGACGCCGAAGGGCCCGCCTCCGGGGAGACGGGCCTGGTCGCGGAGTCGTGGCTCACTGGGAGAGGGCTCCCTCGATCGCGTCGAGGTTGGCGGTCATCCAGCCGGTGTAGTCGTCGCCCTCGGGCAGCGTCTCGGTGACGGGGACGGCCGGGATCCCGGCGGCCTTCGCGGCGTCGAGCACCGCGTCCGTCTGCGCGCCCTCGGTCTGCTCGTTGTAGATCAACGCGTCGACGGCCTTGCCGGAGAACAGCGCCAGCGTCTCCTGGAGCGTGGTCGCGGGGACGTCGGTGCCCTCCTCGACCGCCTCGCTGAAGGCCTCGGGAGTCGCGTCGGTCAGGCCGAGCGCGTCGGTCATGTACAGCGGGACGGGCTCGGTGATCGCGATGGAGCGGCCGGAGAGCGTGCCCTTCAGCTCGCCCTCGCGGGCGATCAGAGCGTCGAGCCCCTCGTCGAGGGTGGCGAGATTGGCGGAGTAGGCGGAGGCGTTGTCGGGGTCGAGCGCGGCGAGCTCGTCGCCGATCCGCCCCGCGACCTCCTTCATCACCGAGAGGTCGTACCAGACGTGCTCGTTGAACTCCGCGTGCTCGTGCCCGCCCTCCGACTCCTCCTCCTCCGCGTGGTCGTGGACGTCCTCCAGGCCGGCGATCACGGTGGCCGTGATGACGGGGGCCTCGGTGCCGGCCGCGCTGATCATGGTGTCGAGGAAGTGGTCGTAGCCGCCGCCGTTCTCGATCACGAGGGTCGCGCCGGACACGGCGAGCTGGTCGCGGGCGGTGGCCTCGTACTCGTGCGGGTCCTTGTCCGGGCTGTCGATGATGCTGGTCACCTCGACCAGGTCGCCGCCGATGCTCGAGACGAGGTCGCCGTAGACGTTCGTCGACGCGACGACCTTCACGGGCCCGCCCGCGGCGGCGGCGGAGGAGCTGTCGGAGGCGCTGCCCGCTCCGGAGCAGCCGCTCAGGGCGAGCGCGGTGCCGCCGAGGAGGGCGGTGAGGGCGAGGAGGCGGGTCTTCACGGTGAGCCGATCTGGGTCAGGGGCCGGGCGGGTGCCCCCACGCTAACGGCTATTGATAACGATTGTCAAAATCGTGCAGAGGCGCCCGCCGGTCATCCGCGGACACACGCGGACACGGGGCGACACGCGCCTCGCTCCGGCCCCCTCGCCCCTGGCACAGTCGCTGCACACCGCCCCCGACGAGACGAGGACACCGTGACCACCACCGCACCCACGACCACCGGCGCCGACGCCGCGACGACCATCGGCACCGACGCCGCGACGACGATCGTCGCCGCCGCCGAGCACTGGTCGACCGCCCCCCGGCCCGACTCCCCCGACGCCTGGCTCGTCCGCGCCGAGGAGGTCGCCGCCGTGCTCGCGACCGACGCCCTCGAGCGCGACCGCGCCGGCGCCGCCCCCTTCGCCGAGGTCGCCCTGCTCAAGGCGGCCGGCCTCGTCACGCTGCTCGGGCCCGCCGAGCACGGCGGCGGCGCCCAGGAGTGGACCACCGCCCTCCGCGTCGTCCGCACCGTCGCGCGCGGCGACGGCTCGATCGGCCAGCTGCTCGGCTACCACTACCTCTGGGCCTGGGCGGCCCGCCTCGTGGGGACCCCTGAGCAGATCATCGCGGTCGAGCAGCTCGCGACCGAGGGGGACCTCCTCTACGGAGGCGCGGTGAACCCGCGCGACTCCGACCTCACCGTGCGGGAGGAGGGCGACGAGCTGGTCTTCACCGGCCGCAAGTCGTTCTCGACCGGCGGCGTGGTCAGCGACCTGACCGTGCTCGAGGGGGTGCTCGAGGGGACGGACACCCACCTCTTCGCGATCGTCCCCACCGATCAGGAGGGGATCGTCTTCGGCCGCGACTGGGACAGCCTCGGCCAGCGGCTCACCGAGTCCGGCTCCGTCGAGATCCGCGGCGTCCGCGTGCCGTGGGCGGCGGCGGCCGGCTTCGTCGACAGGGTCTACCGTCCGCTTGTCTACAACACCCTCAACGTGCCCGTCATCCAGCAGGTCTTCGCCGAGTTCTACCTCGGCATCGCGCAGGGAGCTCTCGAGCGCGCGGCGCAGTACACCCGCGAGCGCACCCGGGCCTGGCCGTACGGCGGCGACGACAAGGAGCGCGCCGGCGACGAGTGGTACGTGCTCGAGGGATACGGCGACCTGCAGTCCCGGCTCTGGGCCGACGAGGCGCTGATCGACGCGACGGGGGCCGCGCTCTCGGCCGCGCTGCACGCTCCGCGCGAGGAGCTGACGCCTCGGCGCCGCGGCGAGATCGCCGTGCGGATCGCCGCGGCCAAGGCGCGGATCGTGGAGGACGGCCTCGCGACGGCGACCCGCGTCTTCGAGCTGACCGGCGCCCGCGCCTCCGCGAGCTCGGTCGGACTCGACCTCTACTGGCGGAACCTCCGCACCCACTCCCTGCACGATCCGCTGCCCTACAAGCGCCGCGAGGTCGGCGTCTTCGCCCTGCTCGACACCGTCCCCGAGCCCAGCTGGTACACCTGATCGGCCGCGGGGCGCGTCCTGCTCCGGCGGCGCGCCCCGCCCGCACGCCGCCCCGGCGTCGATCCGCGACAGGCCGGAGCGGAGCCCCGGGGTAGCGTGAGGGCCGAGCGGAGGGAGGACCGTGGCCGTCACGCTGCACGACGTCGCCCGCGCCGCCGACGTCTCGATCAAGACCGTCTCGAACGTGATCAACGACTATCCGCATGTGCGCCCGGCCACCCGCTCCCGGGTGCAGGCGGCCATCGCGCAGCTGGGCTACCGCCCCAACCTCTCCGCGCGGAGCCTGCGCCGCGGCCGCACCGGCGTGATCGGCCTCGCCCTGCCGGAGCTGAGCCTCCCCTACTTCGCCGAGCTCGCCGACAGCGTGATGCGCGCCGCCGACGAGCGCGGCCTGACGGTGCTGATCGAGCAGACCGGCGGCGACCCCGAGCGCGAGCGGAGCGTCCTGGCGAGCGAGCGCCGGCAGCTCACCGACGGCCTGCTCTTCAGCCCGCTGGGCCTCGCCGACGAGGACGCACTCGCGGTCGGCTTCCCCCTGGTGCTGCTCGGCGAGCGGATCTTCACCGGGCTGGTCGACCACGTCACCATGCAGAACACCGCTGCGGCGCACGCGGCCACCGCGCACCTGCTCGCCTCCGGAAGGCGCCGGATCGTGGCGCTCGGGACCCACCCCGACGCCGCCGTCAGCTCGGCGTCGCTCCGCCTCGAGGGCTACCGCGCCGCGCTCGCCGAGGCCGGCATCGCCTACGACGAGCGGATGATCGGCGTCTCGGGCCCGTGGCGGCGCTCCGGCGGCGCCGAGGCGATGCGCCGCGTGCTCGCGTCCGGGCTCGACTTCGACGCCGTGTTCGCGCTCAACGACACCCTCGCGCTCGGCGCGGTCCGCGCGCTCCAGGAGGCGGGGGTCCGCGTCCCCGAGGAGGTGGCGGTGATCGGCTTCGACGACATCGACGAGGCGGGCTACTCCTCCCCCAGCCTCTCCAGCGTGGACTCGGGGCGCGACGAGATCGCGCGCACCGCGGTCGAGGTGCTGCAGGCCCGGATCGAGGGCACCCGCACCGGCCCGGGGACGCTCCACGAGGCGGCGTTCACCGTGGTCGCCCGGGAGTCGACCGCGGTCCGGCCGATCGCGGAGGACCCGCCGGTCGGCCGGGCGTCGGCCGGGGTCTAGGCGCAGGTCCCGCTGCCGCAGATCTCGCGGCGGATCCACGCTCCCGCGTCCACGACGGCCAGCTCGCCGCGGCGGAGGAGCCGACTCCACTCCACGGCCCGCGTCGTCAGCCGGTCGTCGGCCGAGCCGCGGACGTCGCCGCCGACGGTCCGGAGGAACAGGTGCGCGAGCGGGCCGCCGAGGTACAGCGTGGCGCCCGCGACGCCGGCGAAGTGGCGGGCCTGGCCGCGGGTGCCGTCGTCGTAGGGGCGGCGGAAGCCCTTCCCCCGGACCCGGTTGCGGCCGCCGTGCGCCAGGTCGAGAGCGCCGAGCGGGGCGCTGCGGATGCCGGCGACGTCCTTCGCGACGGCCGCGAGGAACGCGCGCGGGCGGGGATGCGACGCCGCGAGGGCGTCGGCGCGGTCGGCGAGCTCGGAGCAGGCGTCGGTGACGGCATCGGAGGAGGGCACCCGCCCAGTCGAGCACAGGTGCGCTGAGCGGCGGCGGGGAGACGCGACGCCCGAAGAGGTCTGCTGCCGTCGGCAGCGGCGAGCAGCGAGGCAGGAGGGGGCCGGTGCCGCTCTTGACAGCGGCCGAGCCGGGGCGGACCATCGTGTACAACGTTAGAAAGACCGCTCGCCGCCGAGCCCGCTGCGGGAGCCCGAAGCCCGAAAGGCCCTCATGACCGACGCCCCCGCCGCCACCGCGCGCATCAGCCTCGACCCCGCCGCGGTCGTCGCCCCCGTCACTCCGCGCCTCTTCGGCTCGTTCGTCGAGCACCTCGGCCGCTGCGTGTACGACGGCATCTACGAGCCCGGCCACCCCGCCTCGAACGAGGACGGATTCCGCCTCGACGTGGTCGAGCTGGTCAAGGAGCTGGGCACCACGACGATCCGCTACCCCGGCGGCAACTTCGTCTCGGGCTACCGCTGGGAGGACGGCGTCGGCCCGCGCTCCGAGCGCCCCCGCCGCCGCGACCTGGCCTGGCACTCGCTCGAGACCAACGAGGTCGGGCTGGACGACTTCGCGAAGTGGGCGGAGCTGACCGGCAGCGAGATCATGTACGCCGTCAACCTCGGCACCCGCGGCGTCCTCGAGGCGCTCGACGTCCTCGAGTACGCCAACGGACCGGCCGGCACCGCTCTCGCCGACCAGCGCATCGCCAACGGCGGGACCGAGCCCTACGACATCCGCATGTGGTGCCTCGGGAACGAGATGGACGGCCCCTGGCAGGTCGGCCACATGAGCGCCGACGACTACGGCAAGCTCGCCTCCCGCACCGCCAAGGCCCTCAAGATCGCCGACCCCTCGCTCGAGCTGGTCGTCTGCGGCTCGTCGAGCTCGTCGATGCCGACCTTCGGCGAGTGGGAGCGCGTGGTCCTCGAGCACGCGTACGACGACGTCGAGTACGTCTCGTGCCACGCCTACTACCAGGAGTACGACGGCGACCTCGGCTCCTTCCTCGCCTCCTCCCTCGACATGGAGTACTTCATCGCCACCGTCGCGGCGACTGTGGACCACGTGAAGTTCAAGCTCAAGAAGACGAAGGACATCAAGCTCTCCTTCGACGAGTGGAACGTCTGGTACCTCGAGGAGTGGCAGGCCAAGGAGAAGGCCGACGCCGAGGGCGACCAGAGCACCCGCGAGTGGGCCTACGCCCCGCGCCTGCTCGAGGACGTCTACTCCGTCGCCGACGCCGTCGTCCTCGGCAACCTGATGATCACGCTGCTGAAGAACTCCGACCGGGTCACCTCCGCCTCCCTCGCGCAGCTCGTCAACGTGATCGCGCCGATCATGACCGAGCCGGGCGGAGCCGCGTGGCGCCAGACCACGTTCTTCCCGTTCTCGACCACCGCGCGCCTGGCCTCCGGCTCGGTGCTGCGCCCCCGGATCGACGCGGGGACCTACTCGACCGCCCGTCACGGCGACGCTCCGCTCATCGACTCCGTCGCCACCGTCGACGAGGGCCGCGCGGCCGTCTTCCTGGTGAACCGGTCGCAGACGGAGCCGATCGAGGTCACCGTCGACGTCAGCGGCCTCGGAGTCTCGAGCATCGCGGAGGCGCTGGCCCTGTTCGACGAGGACCCCTACGCGAAGAACACGCGTGACGACCAGAACCGCGTGCGCCTGCGCGAGGCCACGGCGACGCTCGAGGACGGCGTGCTGACGCTGACCCTCCCGCCCGTCTCGTGGACGGCGGTCGCGCTCACGGCGTAGCGGCGTCCGACCCGCGGGACCGCGTCCGGCTTCCCGGAGCCGCGCGGACCCGCGGGCCCCGTCGGGAACCGTCCCGGCTCAGGCCGCGGGCCGCAGCGGGGAGGAGGCGCTCGAGCTGGTCCGCGAGGTCGTCCGCCACCCCCACGAGTACGTGGCGGGGATCGGGCTCGACAACCTCGAGACGGCGGGTCCGCCCGAGCGCTTCGCCGACGCCTACCGCCTCGCCGCGGAGGCCGGCCTGGGCCGGACCGCCCACTCCTCCGAGCACGCCCCGACCGCGGCCAACGCGACGACCTGCCTCGATCTGCTGGGCTGCGACCGGATCGACCACGGCTACTTCGTCCTCGAGGACCCCGCCGTCGTCGAGCGCGTCCGCGAGCAGGGCGTCGTGTTCACCGTCGCCTCGACGACCTCGCGCCGCTCCTGGCGGCCCTGGCGGCGCGCGTCCATCCGGGCGATGCTCGACGCGGGACTGCGGGTCGTGCCGTGCTCCGACGATCCCGGGATGTTCCCGACCACGCTCGCCGACGAGTACCGCCTCGCCGCCGGCCCGATCGGTGCGACCGCCGCGCAGCTGCGCGCGATGGCGCTCACCGGAGCGGAGGCCTCCTGGCTGCCCGCCGATGAGAAGGAGAGTCTGCGCGCGTCGTTCGCCGCGGAGCTGGACGCGCTGGACACGGAGTTCGGGCTCGTCTGAGGCCCGGAACGCGACGGGCTCCCCGCCCTGACAGAGTGGACGGATGAGCCCCCTCCCCGATCCCCTGGCCTTCGACCTCGAGGCGCTGCGCCGGGAGGTGCTGCCGGACGACGGGGGCGAGGTCGACGACAGCATCCCCGCGCTCGCGGACGCCGACCCGGGACTCTGCGCGATCGCGCTCGTCCTGCCCGACGGGTCCGTCCGCGCGAGCGCCGACGCGGAGTCGCGGTTCAGCATCCAGTCGGCCGTCAAGCCGTTCCTGTTCGCGCTCGCGCTCCTCGACACCGGCGGTGACGCGCTCGACCGCGTCGGCATCGAGCCCACCGGCGAGGCCTTCGACGCCCTCACGCTCGAGAGCGGCACCGGGCGCCCGCCGAACCCGATGGTCAACGCGGGAGCGCTGCTGACCGCCGCCCTGGTCGACGGGGGCGACGCCGACGGCCGGAGCGAGCGGATCCTCCGCGGCCTCTCCGCCTTCGCCGGCCGCCCGCTCTCTGTGGACGAGAGCGTCGCCGCCGACGAGCACCTGCTCGGCGACCGGAATCACGCCCTCGCGCACCTGATGCGCGCGGAGGGCACCCTGCACCGCAGCGCCGACGACGCCGTCTCCGCGTACGCCCGGGCGTGCGCCGTGCTGGTCGACGTCCGCGACCTGGCCGCGATGGGCGCGACCCTCGCGTTCGGCGGCGTGCACCCGGGGACCGGCGAGCGGGTCGTGCCGGCGTCGGTCGCGCGCGACGTGGTCGCGGTCATGGCGACGTGCGGTGTCTACGACGGCTCGGGCCGCTGGATGCGCGCGGTCGGCGTCCCCGCCAAGTCGAGCGTCTCGGGCGCCCTCGTCCTCTCCGCGCCCGGCCGCCTCGGCGCCGCCGTCGTCAGCCCGCCGCTGGACCCCCAGGGCACCAGCGTCCGCGGCGCCCGCGTCGCCGCCCGCC